>NZ_AQXI01000002.1:300000-491863 GCF_000376445.1 Haladaptatus paucihalophilus DX253
TCGGCTCTCTATCCGTGCAAGGCGCCCGCGTGTTCGATTTTACACTCCATCGCACTCCGGACAGAAGCCATCTGTGGGAAATGATGCGAATAGACCACATACGTTCAGGCGTTGTTCATCCGCGCCGTCGTCGTTGTGCCACACATCAGACAGCGAATGACCCGGTACGGTTCACGGGAGAACTTCGCATTGTTCGGTTTGTCGCTTTCAGTGCGAATCTCGATCGAGACTTCGTGAGGCGTCTGCACCGCACAATTCTCACACGGTTCGAGATTGTCACCTCTTCTCTGGTCTGTTTTTGTCATGGTGAGTTCGTTCCATCATTTCCCGATGAATTCATCGAGCGTTCATCTGCTTGTTCTTGAACCATCCGTACCAACGGACGGATATCTTCGAAGCGTGGCCCCCGCCAAACTGTGTTCTCATCCCAGTTCCACTCGATGACATCCGCAGCGCTGAGCATCGGGAGATGAATGTGTGTCATTCGGAGTGAAAGTTGGCGTTCTCGCTCGTCGGTACTGCTCACGTCTGTGGGAACGTGGGGATGGTCGTCATCCAAATAGTCGTATTCGAGGAGGGAGAATAACAGTTGTCGGCGATGCGTATTCGCCAATATTTCGAAGAAGGTGTTCAGCGGTACCTCCTGTATAGCGGCTGCGTTTTCGCCTTCCTCCGCTCGTTCGTTTGAAATATTGCTCATGTTTCGTTCGTTTACGGATTTGTTCATGGTTCTCACACCGATTCGACCGATAACTGCTGGTGTATTACTCCCGGAGGTACCGTCGCTAGGTAAGGGTTCACTCTAATCTGTTAGGGTGATTTCTCGAGATTGATTAAGAATTCGTGAAATAAAGGATGTCATTTACGAGTTCCAAAGTAGAATGGTTTTCAGCGAACCTGAGTACGCATAGCACTGTTGACTCTTCCGGCAGAGAGTTGATAACCGTGAGTCGCTACTAGCGGGAATAATGGAACAACCGTCATTGACGGATGCGCTTCGAGAAACCCTCGCACTCTTCGATGGAAACGCGACACCTCGGACGACGAGCGAAGTCGCAGACCAGCTCAACCTCGGACAGCGAAGCACCTACACTCGACTGAAGCGCCTCGTCGAACACGATGAACTCGAAACGAAGAAAGTCGGGGCCAGCGCACGGGTCTGGTGGCGTCCGCCAACTAACGCCGACCAGGATATTCCAGACTGGCCGGCCGCCGAGTCGCTCGTCGACGATGTACTCGACGACGCCGATGTCGGAGTGTTCGTTCTTGATGAGGACTTTCAGGTGGCATGGGTCAACGACGCTACCAAACGGTACTTCGGACTCGACTATGAACGGGTTGTCGGGAAGGACAAGCGTACGCTCGTAAACGAATATATCGCCTCAACTATCACGGAGTCAAACTTGTTTGCGGAAACGGTCCTTGCGACGTACGACGACAACACGTACACGGAACAGTTCGAATGCCACGTGGAGCCCGGCGACGGACACAAGGAGCGGTGGCTCGAACATCGCAGTAAACCAATCGAGGCCGGTGCATACGCCGGCGGTCGAATCGAACTCTACTACGATGTCACCAATCAGAAGCAGACCGAGCAATCGCTTGAAGAGAGCAAGCAGCGGTATTCAAGCCTCGTCAGCAATTTACCAGGGATGGTCTATCGATGTCGAAACGAAACCGAATGGCCGATGGAGTTCGTCAGTGACGCTTGCACCGACCTGACCGGGTACGACGCCGACGCTATCGAATCCGGAACAATCAGCTGGAGCGACGATATTGTCCACCCTGACGACCGCACTCAGATCTTGGAAACTGTCCAATCTGGGCTCGATCGAAACGGACAATTCACCACCCAATATCGCATTCTGACCGCGCATGACGAAATCCGGTGGGTCTGGGAGCGCGGTCGCAGCGTCACCGACACGTCCGGCTCTTCGACACTCGAAGGAGTCATCACAGATATCACGGGGCAGAAGATAACCGAGCAGGAACTCCAAGAGAAAGAACTCGAGAACGTGTACGAGCGAATGGACGACGGGTTCGTCGCGCTCGATGAGGACCACCGGTTCACGTATGTCAATAACCGTGCGGGGGCTCTTCTAGAGCGATGTCCCAGTGAACTCGTCGGCGAGCACATCTGGGACGCGTTCGAACGGAGCTCGACAGTCAAGGCGGCAATCACGGACGTCTTCGAGAATCAGGAACCAAAGTCCCAGGAGATATTCTATGACCCACTGGAAACCTGGTTCGAAGCCCACATCTATCCCGCAGAGACGGGTATCTCGGTCTATTTCCAGGACATAACAGGTCGCAAGGAGCGACAAACAGAGGTCAAACAATATGAGCGCATCGTCGAAGCTGTTGACGACGGGATCTACGTTCTCGATAGCGACTACCGGTTCTCGATGGTAAGCAACGGTCTTACCTCGATGACAGGCTATGAGCGTGACGAACTCATTGGCGTCCATGCGCAAGCCATTTTTGGCTATGACTTCTTCGACATCGAGGAGGCAAAACTGGCTGAATCAGAGTCGAGTGATTCCAGTTTCGCAAAACTCGAAGATGAGATACATACGGCAAGTGGTTCGACGCTCACAGTCGAAAGCCGGTTCAGCCGATTCGAACTCGAAGATGGGGAGATAGGTCGTGTCGGAGTCATCCGTGACGTTACTGACCGCGTGAAACATGAACGGCAGCTCGAGAAGCTGAAGCGTCGATATCAGAAACTCGTCGACAATTTCCCGAATGGGGCGGTCGTACTATTCGACGAGGACTTACGATACCTGACAGTAGGTGGTGAAGTTTTTGAAGGGCTCGACGTTTCAGCTGATGATCTCGAAGGAGAAAGGGTACCTAAAAGCCTCCCCGCAGAACTCCGCAGAGATATTGAACCAAGGTACAGTGCTGTCTTCGACGGTGAGACGAGCGATATCGAAGTCGACTTCGGCGGTCGAATCCGACGCATCCAAGCCTTCCCTATCTACGACGAACAGGGAACAGTATTCGCAGGAATGGCAATGTCACAGGATATTACCGATCGGATCGAACGCGAACGGAGATTAAAGCGACAGCGCGAGCATCTCTCTGCACTCAACCATTTCAACGACGTTTTCCACGATATCATCGAGGCGGTTATCGAGCAATCCACCCGCGAGGAGATAGAAACGATCGTCTGTGACCGACTTACGGACACGGACAACTACCGAGTCGCATGGATTGGCGAAGTCGATAACTATACCCAGACAGTGAATGTTCGGACGGGAACGGGCGTCGAAGGATATCTCGACGACATTACGATTTCCGTCGACCCGAACGACGAACGTAGCAATGGACCCACAAGCAGAGCCATCCTCGAACGTGAGGTACAGACCACGCAGGACATCTCCACCGACTCTAGTTACGAGTCTTGGCGGGATTTCGGACAGAAGTATGGATTTCGCTCCTCCGCGGCAGTTCCGATCGTCCACGAGGAGACGCTGTACGGTATACTTACCCTCTACTCCGACCAACCAGACGCATTCACGGGCAAGAAATGTGAGATAATCGGGCAACTCGGCGAAATCACGGGGCAAGCAATCGCCGCCGTCGAGCGCAAGCAGGCACTGATGAGTAACGAAGTCGTCGAACTCGAGTTCCAACTCACCAACGTCTTCGAGACCCTCGGAATCGACGAAACAACGGATGGTCGAATCACCCTCAACCAATCCGTTCCAGCCAGCGGTGGAATGCACCTCGTATACGGCACCGTAACGACCGACGCTCGCGATGCGCTCGGTGCGTTGATTACTCAGCTCCCTCAGTGGAATTCGATGACCGTAATCGACGAAGGGGAGGACGTTTCACGCTTCGAGCTCCGACTATCCGAGCCACCCGTGCTCTCGACGGTAGCCGCACAAGGCGGCTCTGTTGACACAGCCCGGATTGAGGATGGTGACTACCACATGCGGATTCACCTCGCACCGAGCGTCGAAGTACGGGAGATAATCGAGACCGTTCAAGCCGAATATCCGGGTATGGAATTGCTCGCTCAACGGCAGGTCACGCGTACTGGTGATCCGATAGCTCAATTAGACCAGTTCCTCGAAGAGGACCTCACCGACCAACAACGAACATCGCTCAACGCGGCCTACAACTCCGGATTCTTCGAATGGCCTCGCCCAACGACTGGGGAAGATATTGCCGACTCACTCGGTATCTCGTCGCCAACCTTCCACCAGCACCTTCGAACAGCAGAGCGAAAGGTGTTCGACGCCGTCATCGAGGGCTCGATAATGACCTCGTGAGAGCCGAAATTGTAGGCACCGAGTCGGTGAGTAGCCGAAACCTGCTCCCCCGAGGGAGGCGACCCGGGCAGAAACACTTCCGCTTATCGTTGTAAGCGGAAGTGGATGAGATTTTGGCTGAAATGCTGAAACCAGTAACGAGAGGGGCTGAAAGCACCGCATTCCAATATATAAATCACATGTAGCTATATAAAATTGCAATCAGTGGGAGTTGAGACTTCACCGGGTTTAGCGGGACTGAGATTTGTGGTTTCGGCCGAATTAGTGAACAAAAACTGCTTCAGACCGACGCTCGAACGACAATTATTGTCTCACTACCAACTATTCCGGGAGATCTCCAAGACTACTACCGGTGTTGCCACGCAGAACTTGGGCGCTTCCTCGAACTGAGTAGCCGGTAGCCGATTCCTGTCTTTTCTTCAGCAGCGTGAGCGTATTATCGGCCGTTACAATCGGAGCGTGTTCGTACTCACCGGTCAACTCGACTTGCACGAGTAAATCAACCGCTCGCCAGATCGAGTACAGCAAGCAGGCAAACGCGAAGTAGAAGAGTCACAGCACAAAATTCTCCGGCATCGTTGCGGCTATGAACCGTTTGATGCTCTTGTAGCCGCTCTCGATTCCCCACCGGTATTCATACTCACGCAACAACCTCGAATCCCCATTCGTAATGAACACCGAAAACTGCCGATGTCCGTGCAATCAGAATTAGCTCGGCGTCGGTACACAATTTTAGTCTGTCACGTACCGATCCTGGTCCCACTGGAGTAACCGCTTTGCTTGGACTTGCTCACTCGTCCGCATCCGCTTTGGCCCGACGTATTGAAGCCCACGTTTAGCGATTTCCTCAAAGATGTGCTGACTGTCGAACTCCCGATCTATCAGGGCATTATCGACGAGAACATGCTCTTGGACGAAATCCAAAAAATCACGGACGATCTCCAATTGGGAATCGCCATTCCGAACTGGTTGTGCATCTAAAACGGTCGATACTGCATTTCACCCGATGATAGGCATACTCACCGTCATCTGGCCCATTATCTATGGT
Organism: Haladaptatus paucihalophilus DX253; assembly: GCF_000376445.1. Classification (NCBI taxonomy): domain Archaea; kingdom Methanobacteriati; phylum Methanobacteriota; class Halobacteria; order Halobacteriales; family Haladaptataceae; genus Haladaptatus; species Haladaptatus paucihalophilus. The sequence continues at coordinate 305,332 of NZ_AQXI01000002.1, forward strand.
CCGAGTAACTTCGCCTCCACTTTTTGAAGATGTTCATGCAACGTGGACGCTGATATGTCCAATTCATCAGCCAATCCGTCTGCAGAGATACGCCGGGGCGTCGAATAGTAGCCCTCCTGTCGTGCGAGTTGAAAAACCTCATGCTGTCGGCGAGTCAGTCGATGAAGTGGCAGTCCTCCCAATCCCGTCCCCCAAGCCGCCTCTGTGACACCCAGTACGTCGATTTCTGCACCTACAGACTCACAAATCTCGTCAATGATCGACTCTACCTCTTCCCGATTGTAGTTAGTGAGGAGTCGCCAATACTCCACACCGTTGTTACCGTCCACGGGTTCCGCGTGGACGAAGCCGCGAGAGAGGAACTCGTCGCTGATTTGTGTCGTTCCGTCGTGGTCGATGAGAAGTCCTTTCGTCGCGTTCCCCGGTGTTGAGGTTGCTTCAAGTCGATGCATCTGGTTCACTTCTGAAACGACGTACACCTGTGGATGAGCACGAATTTGTTCGATCCCCGATGAAATCTGTGCTTCGGTGTTCGCGTAGATGGTGTAAAGTGTCGTCGTCCGACCGTCCTGTCTCGTCCGTGTTCCGTACCCGATCAACCCAATATCTAACTCCTCTGTTAATTCAATGACCCAGCAGTCCGGGTGCCAGACCACGAGAGAAACGCAGAGGGCCCTGTCTGTGTGTTCAGAAGCGTTCATGTGTAGTGTCTCCTGTGCTCGTTGCGATGTCGGTTTCCCTCGTGTTCGCCTGCTCAAAGTTCAGTAGCTTCTCTTTGAGGCCAGGATAGATATACCCACCGAGGGAGTCTGTGCCGACAACACGGTGGCAGGGAATGACCACCGGAATCGGATTCCGTGCGCAGGCTTGGCCGACAGCGATGGGTGCCGTTCCCAATCGTTCAGCTATCTGCCCGTAGGTTCGGGTGTCGCCGTATGCGATCGTGCGGAGTTCTCGATGAACATCGCCAGTGAATCCGTCTGTAAAATCGAACGTGAGTTCGAACTGACGGCGACGACCGTTCTCGTATTCAGCCAATTGCTCTCTGATGGTATGCCGCGGCTCAGCAATTCGTGTGGTGTCTAACTCGATTTGACGGGCGAATAGTTCGTACGTCATTGATAATTACTACTCACGAGAGATCGATAAAGATGGAACCGGTGATAGCAGGTCGTCCTGTTACTGGCTGTCGTCTTCTATGAGAACTGTGAGAAGAATACAAACTATGAGGGGAGACAAGGCACCAGCTTGGCGAGCATTCTTTGTCGGTGCGAGAACGATCAGTCCATTTCTTGTCGGAATTGTCCCGTTTGCGCTCGTCACAGGTGCGACAGCAGTACGCGTTGGCATGACCCCAAGTCAGGCAGTTGGAATGTCCCTATTTATGTTCGCTGGGACAGCGCAACTCGCTGCAATCGAGCTCATGAAGCAAGCCGCCCCCATGGGGGTGGTTGTTCTGACGGCCATCGTTGTCAACGTTCGACTCGTCATCTATAGTATTTCAGCTGGCACATATTTTGATGGGGAAAATGTGCCAAGAAAACTACTGGCTGCGTATCTCCTCACTGACGAGTCGTATGCAGTAACGTTCACTCGATTTCGAGAGGAGACACCTCAAGTTGGTCAGCGAATTTGGTTTTACATTGGTGCGGCTGGTGCACAATGGATAACGTGGCAAGCAGGAACATTGACGGGAGCTGTTTTTGGAGCAAATATTCCCGAAATCATCTCTCTGGATTTCATCATTCCGCTAACGTTCTTAGCGCTGTTGATGCCGTTACTCACCGACCGTGCATTTCGAGTCACCGCGATAGTAGCCGCCGTCGTCAGCATTCTCGGTGCGAATATTCCATTCAATCTTGGGTTCATCGTCGCTGTTATAGGAGGAATTTCGGCTGGAGTAATAATCTCCTCTCGAACAAAATCGTCTTCATCGCGATTAGGATTAACAAAGGACAGAGATGCAGACACTCCCAACGGTGAGAGATGATCCCGATGGTGACTGGCTACGATTCAGTGATGATTTGGGTCATCATCGTTGCAGCGGGTATCGGAACGTTTGTGCTCAAATTCCTCTTCTTTTTGATTTTCAGTAGAATCAACGAGATGAACCCGATAGCTACAAAAATTCTCAATTTTGTGCCAGCCGCAGTGCTTGCCGCATTGGTTGCACCCTCGATCCTCGTGATCTCTACCGAACTAAACGGAACACTTATTTTTGACACACCGAAGCTCATCGCGGGAGTCATTGCAGGGGCGGTTGCCTATCGTACGAATAACGCGCTTTGGACCATCAGTGTTGGACTCCTCGCTCTCTGGACGGCCAATCTGGTCCTCTGATTGCCACACTCGGTGTGCGTTCTCAGTATGGCATTCCTACAGAAGACCAACCGTACAGCTTCGAGGGATTGCATAGATTGAGAGATTTATCGTCAAAATATTCAATAGTTGTAAAGATAGAACCAGACAGGGGACTTTGAAAAGTTCGATTTTAGCCGCCAGAGAACTGAAGCGCTGCAGATCAATCCTCAAACAATCAGAATTTGTTCGAGGGGAGTTCGTGCATTGAGAGCGCCGATCTAAACTTCTGGTAATCACGAGGTCCGAGACGACGGCGGATTCGGCACCCGCTCGAACGTACGATTTCGGTCGACCGGTACGAGAATCGCTTCGAAGGGAACGACGAATCGGGCACCAATCAGTGTACCGACATCTCTGAAAGGACGGTGACGCAGTATACACCGCCGATGATGAGGAGAATTCCGATAGCACCGATCATATCTATCGGTTCGTTGAATAGGACGGTGCCGATAGCCGCGACGCCGACGATTCCCAACGCGGCCCACGTTCCGTACACGACGCCGATCGGCAGTTCCTCCAACGTCAGTGAGACCAGATAGAACGCCAACCCGTAACCGATAACCACGCCGAGACTGGGGACTGGTTGCGAGAATCCCTCCGAGAGTTTGAGGGATGTCGTTCCGACGAGTTCGGAGAAGATTGCGCAGGCGAGCAACACGTACGGATTCATACCGACAGCTCCAGCGCCGACGGATATGTAAATAGTGAAACAACCCGCCACTTCCGATTCGTTTTCACGAGGATGGCGTCCGACGGTGGCGGTTCGACATGCGACCACCGCCAGCGATTGAACGAACGGTAGCCACTCGTATCGAACCCCTCCGTGTAGTCGTCTCGCGAATCTCGCGATTGACCAACATATTTACTGGATGGGCGAGGACGACCACCCATGACGGAGTTAGGAGAGCTCGGATTGTCGAGTTACGAGGAGAAGGCGTATCGGACTCTGCTAGTGACTGGAGCGGTAACCGCAACCGAACTCTCCGAGGATAGTGGCGTCCCCAGAGGCCGCATTTACGATGTACTCAACGGTCTGGAAGCACGCACGCTCGTACGAACGCGGTCGGGAGAACCGAAACGGTACGTCGCCGTCGAACCGGAGACCGTCGTCGAGCGACTACTGGCCGAGCGAACGCACGAACTGAAGCGAGAGTGGAATCGCTATCGAGAGAGAGAGCCGAAACGGTGCGTTCGAACCTCCTACCCACGCCGCCGACCGAGAGCAATTTCTGGCTCGGGTCGCTCGGGAGCGACGAAATGGGGACGGCACTTCGACAGCACGTGCGTACCGCGGAGGAGTACGTCCACGCCGCCGTCGGAACACCCTACGAGAATGCGACGTGGGAAACGCTACAGCGGGAATTCGATGCGTTTCTCGAGGGTGCTAGCGCGGACATCGCTGTTGATCTCTTGCTTAGTGAAACGGTAGTGACGACGCTCCCGGATACGCTCCCACAGCGACTCGATGAACAGCCCGTCGACGTTACTATCAGGACGATTCCGAATGTCGAACTGTCGTTCGATGTGGTCGACCGAAGTGAGACGACCATCGACATTCCGCATCCCGTGTCCAGAGACGACCGCCTCGGGGTGGTGGGAGTCAAAAATTCACAGGTCGTCGAGGAATTCGAGCGGCACTTTCAGCGGCTGTGGACCGACGCGGAGCCACTCCTCGACTGAGGTCGATGGCCGACATCCAGGGTGGAAAGCCGACTGGCGAAGGGGAATCGACGGCACGGATGGGGCAGGCGCAAAATCGGGCGTCCACCCAAAAGACGAATTCGAGGACCGCGATCGTGTATCGTCAGGGTTCGCGGAGCGTGAACCACCAGTCGTGGTACTCGTAACCCTCCGCGTCGGCCTCTTCGCGGCGAGCGTCGGCGGCGGAAACGTCGCCCGGCGGCCGGAGGAGCACCTTGTCGCCGTGCATGTCGTTGTTCGGCCAGTTCGCCGGGGTCGCCACGTCCTCGTCGTCGGCGGTGACGAGGGCGCGGACCGAGCGGACGATTTCGTCCATGTTACGCCCGATTTCCTTCGGATAGTAGAGCAGCAGGCGAAGGATGCCGTCCGGGTCGACGATGAACACGGAGCGGACGGTGCTGGTGCCCTGCCCCGGGTGGATCATACCGAGCGACTCGGCCACGGTGCCGGTTTCGTCGGCGATGATGGGGAACGTGATCTCGGTGTCCATGTCCTCCTCTATCCATTCGGTCCACTTGATGTGCGAGTGAACCCGGTCGACCGAGAGCCCGATGAGGTTGACGTCCAGTTCGTCGAACTCGTCCATGTGCTGTTGGAAGGAGACGAACTCCGTCGTGCAGACGGGCGTGAAATCGCCGGGATGGCTGAACAGGACGAACCACTCACCGGCGTACTCGTCGGGGAGGTCCATCTCGCCGTGCGTGGTGTTCACGTGAAGGTCGGGGAACTGGTCGCCGATCAGCGGCATTCGTGCTCGGGAGGCGTCTTGCATGGGCTATCAGCATCGTATACCACAGGCAATAGTATTAATATTCTGTCATTATTCTTGCTGACACGTCTCGGTTTACTTTCGGATAGCTCCGGGATGCACGCGCGAAGCGAGCACCGACCGTGGAAAGGCCGACCGTCCCGAAAGCGCACCGAACATCTTCTCACGGCGTAGGATTCGGGGGGTTATTGATAATCACGGGCATCCAAGTTCCGGGTACGATGAGTAAACCAGTCCCGTTCGATGCGGTCCGCGAGTTCGAGGTAGACGGAACCTCGTACAAGATGGCGGACCTCACGGTCCTCGAAGACGAGGGCCTGTGCAACCTCGACAAACTACCGGTGAGTATCCGAATCCTCTTGGAGTCCGTCCTCCGGAACGTCGATGGCGAAACCATCACCGAGGAGGACGTTCGCAACGCCGCCTCGTGGCAACCCGAGGTTCCGGACGTCGAACTCCCATTCACGCCCTCCCGCGTGGTCCTGCAGGACCTCACCGGCGTTCCCGCGGTCGTCGATTTGGCGGCGCTTCGCTCCGCGGCGGACCGTGCGGGCGAGCAACCGTCCATCGTCGAACCCGAGGTTCCCATCGATTTGGTCATCGACCACAGCGTCCAAGTCGATTACTTCGGATCCGAGGACGCCTACGAGCGGAACGTAGAGATGGAGTACGAGCGGAACGCCGAACGGTACAAGGCGCTCAAATGGGCACAACAGGCGTTCGAAGACTTCAACGTCGTCCCGCCGGGAACCGGCATCGTCCACCAGGTGAATCTGGAGTATCTGGGCCGCGTCGTCCACGACCGCGACGTCGATGGGGAGAACTGGTTGTTCCCGGACACGCTGGTCGGGACGGACAGCCACACGCCCATGATCGGCGGCATCGGCGTCGTCGGGTGGGGCGTCGGCGGCATCGAAGCGGAGGCGGCGATGCTCGGCCAACCCATCACGATGAAGCTCCCCGAAGTGGTCGGCGTCCGCCTGACCGGCGAACTGCCCGAGGGCGCGACCGCGACCGACCTGGTTCTGCACGTCACGGAGCAACTGCGCGACGTCGGCGTCGTGGACCGCTTCGTGGAGTTCTTCGGTCCCGGCGTTTCGAACCTCACCGTCCCGGACCGGGCGACGCTCTCGAACATGGCCCCCGAACAGGGATCGACTGTCAGCGTGTTCCCGGTGGACGAGGCGACGCTCGACTACCTCGAACTCACGGGACGCAAACCCGAGCACATCGAACTCGTCCGCGAGTACCTCGACGCGCAAGGGCTGTTCGGCGAGCAGGAACCCGAATACACGGAAACGGTCGAGTTGGACCTCTCGACCGTCGAACCCAGCCTCGCCGGGCCGAAACGCCCCCAAGACCGCGTTCCCATGGGCGACATGCGGACCCACTTCCGAAACCTGCTCTACGACGAGTTCGGAGACGAACTCGGGGACGTGGACGAGGAAGCCGTCGCCCGCTGGCTCGGCGAGGGCGGCGCGGGTGGCAACGCGGAGGGAACCGGCGCGTCCACGGACGGCGGAACGGTGGCGGAGCCGGAAACGGCGGAAGCGCCGGCGGAACCCGACCTCGGTGAACTCACGAAACGCGTGTCCGTCGAGATGGACGACGGGTCCGAGGTCGAAATCGGCCACGGCTCCGTGGTCGTCAGCGCCATCACGAGCTGTACGAACACCTCGAACCCCTCGGTGATGCTCGCCGCGGGGCTGCTCGCCAAGAACGCCGTCGACCGCGGCCTCGACGTCCCCGACTACGTGAAGACGAGCCTCGCGCCGGGAAGCCGCGTCGTCACGGAGTACCTCGACGCGTCCGGCCTCCTCCCGTACCTCGAAGACTTGGGGTACAACGTGGTCGGATACGGCTGTACGACCTGTATCGGCAACGCCGGACCGCTCCCGGACCCCATCGAGACCGCCATCGACGAACACGGTCTCTGGACGACGAGCGTCCTCTCGGGCAACCGGAACTTCGAGGCGCGCATCCACCCGAAGATTCGTGCGAACTACCTCGCCAGTCCGCCGTTGGTCGTCGCCTACGGCCTCGCGGGGCGGATGGACATCGACCTCGAACGCGAACCGCTCGGGACGGACGACGACGGCGAACCGGTCTACCTCGCCGACCTCTGGCCGTCGTCGGACGAGATTCACGCGGCCGTTCACGACAGCGTGGACACGTCGATGTTCGAGGACAAGTACGCCTCCGTGTACGAGGGCGACGAGCGCTGGAAGGGCCTCGAAGCGCCGACCGGAAACGTGTACGAGTGGGACGAGGAGTCCACGTACATCCGCGAACCGCCGTTCTTCAAGGACTTCCCGCTGGAGGAACCCGGCGTCGCGGACATCGAGGACGCGCGCTGTCTCATGTTGCTCGGCGACACCGTGACCACCGACCACATCAGTCCCGCCGGTCCCTTCGGCCCGGACCTGCCCGCGGGCCAGTGGCTCCTCGACCACGGCGTCGAACCGCACGAGTTCAACACCTACGGGTCGCGGCGCGGCAACCACGAAGTGATGATGCGCGGCACGTTCGCCAACGTGCGAATCGAGAACGAGATGTTGGACGACGTGGAGGGCGGCTACACCATCCACCAGCCGACCGGCGAGGAGACGACCGTCTTCGAGGCGTCCGAGCGCTACCGGGAGGACGGAACCCCGCTCGTCGTCGCCGCCGGGACGGAGTTCGGAACGGGGTCGAGCCGCGACTGGGCGGCGAAAGGAACCGACCTGCTGGGCGTGAAGGCCACCATCGCGGAGAGCTACGAGCGCATCTACCGTGACAACCTCGTCGGCATGGGCGTCCTGCCGCTCCAGTTCCAGGACGGGGATTCGTGGGAATCGCTCGGCCTCGACGGGTCCGAGACGTTCTCCGTCCACGGCCTCGACGAGGGACTCGACGTCAAAGACGAACTCGCGGTCGTCGCGGAACGTGAGGACGGTTCGACAATCGAATTCCCGGTGACCGCCCAAGTGGGAACGCCCGCGGCGGTTCGGTACGTCGAGAACGGCGGCATCCTCCACCTCGTCCTTCGGCGGTTGCTCACGGAGTGACTGTCCGACTCCGACCGTCGAATCAGAGCACGCGAAAGACGCGAACCGTGTCGCGGTTACCCCGTTCGCGGACGAGTTGGGCGAGGCCGAGGTCCGAGAACACCCGCTTCCAGTTCCGGTGGTACAGCGGGAACTCGTCGTTGACGTAGCTCACTTTCTCGGAGCCGCGACCGCGCTGCGGGCTGTTCCCCTCGTTTTCGGCGGTGATGATGAGGTCACCGGTGACGCGAATCAGTTCTTCGAACACCCACTCGTTCTCCGGATGGATGTGCTGGAGCGTTTCGACCGAGTAGATGACGTCGAACGCGTCGTCCGGGAACTCGGGGAGGAGGTCTTCGATAGCGCCGGTGTGGAACGTCCCCGTCGCGGCGAGTTTCGGATATTTCTCGGCCATCACGTCGAACGACTCGTCGTTGATGTCGATGCCGGTGAGGTTCGTGTACCCCTCGTCGCGGAGGCGGTCGAGGTGACGTCCCGAACTACAGCCGATTTCGAGAATCGCCGCGTCCTCCTCGACGTAGTACTCGAAGACGGTGCGAAGGGTGTCGCTCACCTCGTTCGCCCCGATTCGAGCGTAGTAGGCGGGCGAATACGCCCCCGAGCGCTCGGCCCAAGTGCGACGATTGTCATCCGGTTCCATAGCGGATATCTCGTGGGGAGGGAGTTAAGCGCCGTCTTCGACGAGCGTGCTGGCGGCGTCGATGACCGCCGTCGCCGTCTCGCTGCTTACCCGATTCGCGGCGAAGGCCGCCCGTTCGTACCGTTCGGTCACGTCGGCGATGGTCGAAAGCGTCTCGGCGGCGAGGTCGGCCTCCCGGCAGGCGTTGTAGAACTCCCAGTGGGTCGATGTGGCCGTCGGAACCACGGCGTCGAATCGGTCGCGGGTCGCCGCGTACCCCATCTCGACGGCCGTCTCGAATTCGCCCGCATCGCGGGCCGAACGAGCGCGGTCGAGGAACGCCGCCGCGGACACGGACGGGTCCGTCGTGGCGTCGTCCGATTCGGTCACGGCATCGACATCCGTTGCCATTCCGTCGCGTCCGTCGGGGTCGGCGTCGCCGCCACCGAAGTCGGAGCGCCAGAGGAAAAAGCCGCCGAGCGTGATGAGGGCGGCCACGCCGAGACTCACCAACCAGCCGCGGGTCGTCGAGTCTAGCGGACCGTCGTCGGCGCCCGAAACCGCGATTTCGGTCGCGGTGAGCGCCGACTCGACGTTCTTTCCGCGGCCGTCGAACCGCGCGACGAACGTCGCGTTGCTATCCGCGGGAACGAGAGACGGCGGCAGGACGAGGGAAATTCGATAGGTGCCGTTTTCGTCCGTCCGGGTGGACGCGACCTGCGTCCCGTTGACGAGAATCGACACCCGTTGGTCCGCAACCGGTGTGTCGGTCGTCGTAGTGAGATATCCGGAGAGGTCCACGCTCCGCGTCTTCCCGGTCGTTCCCGAGAGCGTGAGCGTCGTCGCCGACGATTCGACCACGACCGGAGCTGTCGCGTTCAGGGCGTTGAGCGCGCGGCCACGGAAGGGAAACGCGACGCGGATGGCGCTCGAATTGGCGGGGACATCCGCTGGAAGCGTCGTGTTGAAGGAGAACGAACCGTCCGGGCCGGTGCGCGTCGTTCCGAGTCGCGTCCCCCCGAGGAAGACGGCGAGCGGCACGTCGGTTGCGCCGACCTGCCGAGCGTGGACGCGCCCCGAAACGGCCACAGTGTCGTTGTACCGCACCCGCCGCGTGTGGTTCGAAATATCGATCATGGCGGCGACACGGGAGACGTTTGCTTGAACCGTCGCGTTCGAGCCGAGATAGATGGACCCGTTGGTGGGGTGGTACTCGACGCGGAAGGAGCGGTTACCGCGCGACACCACCGCCGGTCTGCCGACGAGCGAGAACGACCCGTTCTCGCTCGTTCGGACGCGTTGTGAACGATTGCCACCCAGACGAAGCCAAATAGATTGGTTCTCGAGGCCGGTATCGTTCTCGTCCGTCAGTCGGCCGGTGACGCGAATCGGGTCGAAAAACGAGACGTTCGGCGTCCGTATCGTCGCCGTCAGGTTCGTCTGGGTGAACTCCGCCTTGCGTACTGTCGCCTGCTGACTGGAGATGTTTTGCGTGACGTTTCGAATCCGCCCCATCTCGCCCGCCGTGCTGGTGTTCGTCCGATTCGAGAGGCGGTTATAGTTCGTCGTCAGGTTGCTACTGGAGCGGTCGATGTCCTTCTGGAGACGTTCGAGTTTCCGTGCGAGCGTGCGGGCTTTCTCGTCGTTTCCGTTCTGCTTCGCCCGCTGGTAGCGGTCGTACAGTTGGCGGTAGCGTTGGACGCGCGAGACGTATTGTCGTTGGCTCCGTTGAGCGTCCCGGATGGTTTTCGCCGTTTTGTCGTCCGCGGTTCCGTCCGTCTGTCTCGAAACTTCGACGTACTTGCTCAGGAGGTCGTCGTAGTCGTCGCCGAGGACCGAGTGGGCTTTCTCGTATTGGCCCTGCTCTATTTTCACGGTACTCGACCCGAGTTGCGACGAGAGCCGACCGGACAGCCACTGTTCGAGTTCCGAGACGTCACCCTCTGACTGCACGTCGTCGGGGTTTTCGTGGTGAACCGTGGAGTTATTGCGGGCGAACGAAGCCGTCCCGACGTGTTCCGGTTGGGAGGAAAATCGGGCGACGTCGGACGTCGACACTGCCGCTGCCTGTGCGGGCAGTACCGTAGCTACGAGGAGGAGGGTGAGAAGACCGAGCGATGCGGCAGACCGAGACACATCTATCACGTCACAGTCGTCCGTGAAAACAGCTTCTTTCTGTGAGTGGTACTATCTGGAATCAATCACATTCGTCGGCACCCCGTCGTCCGAAGGGTGAAATCACACGAGTGCGCGGCCGAAAGCCGCCGATTCCAACGATTCCGTTCGTCCGCGTATGCCGATAGTCGTCGGCTATCGTCACATCAGTCGTCGCGTCGTCCGTCACAACGAGGAACTCCCCCTCGCATTCCAGAGATTCGGTCGGGATGTGGCGAAGGTACCGGTTGTACTCCGGCGAGTAGCGCATGGCCGAGTCGCGGAGCGACCGGTCGTGGACTCGCCAGACCGCGTTTTTGTCCGCGTCCCGACACCGTCGAACCGTCCATCGGCCGTGTTCGTCAGGCATTCGTTGACCAACGGGAGGACGAAACGGGTGTAAATAAGTCCACAGGAAGGGAGGAAGAAGGGGATATTTCGGCTTTCAATACAATACATTAAATTGGGAGGGGGAAGGTTGTCAACGGTATGGAGGTGACGCGCCGATACGAAGTCGGGGTGGTGCTCGGCTGTCTGCTCGCGGGCGGAGCGTTGCTGTTCGACCAGCTGCTGCTCCTCGTCGGAGCGGCCGGAATCGGTGCGTCGCTGCTCGTCCGGCAGTATCGGTTCACGCGCGACGTGTTGGCCACCGCCGACGCGCTCACCGTGACCCAATCGATGTCCCAGCGCCGCGTGGCGACCGACGAGGACACGTCGGTCGCCGTCAGCGCGACGCTCTCCGAGCCGTCGCCGCTCGCCGTGGCGGTCGAACCCCGCCCGCCGATGACCGCGACCGAACGCGACCCGGAGAACCAATCGTTCACCCTCGCCGCCGGGGAGCGAGACGCGACGACGACGTTTTCGCTCCGCTGGCCGGTCGCCGGGAAGTTCGAGTGTGAACCGCCGACCGTAACGCTCACCGACCCGGCCGGGCTTTTCCGCTCGGCGGTGCCGATGGGAGACGCCGAGAGCGTGACCGTCGCGCCGCGACGGCCGCGAGCGCTCCACGTTGGGATGGGCGGCGAGAGCATGTCGACCGCGTTCGGCGAGCACAAGACGGGCGACCGCGGCGTCGGTCTCGACCCGGCCGAGATTCGCCAGTACGTGCCGGGAGACACGATGCGGCAGATAGATTGGAAGGCGACCGCGCGGATGAACACCCCGCACGTCCGGGAGTTCGACGCGGAAACCGACCTCTCGACCGCCCTCGTCGTCGACCACCGGTCCTCGATGACGACGGGAATCGAGGGGGAGACGAAACTGGATTACCTTCGGCACGTCGCGCTCGCTTACGCCGACAACGCGCGGACGAACACCGAACCGCTCTCCCTGTACACCGTCGGTGATGCTGGCGTGACGACCACCCGCCAACCGGACGCGAGCGCCCGACATTACACCGACATCGAAACGCGACTGCACGACCTCGTTTCGACCGCCGTGGAAAACACGACGGAGACGGACCCGACGACGAACGGTCCGTCGGGAGCGCGGGCGCAGACGCCGCGTGAGGCCCGCGAGATGGCGACGCATCTCCGGTCGGAGGACTCGGCGTTCGGGCGGACCCTGCTCCCGTACGTCGTCGAGTCGGAGCGATACGTGCAACGAATCGAAGGCGACCCGCTCTACAAGACGGTTCGAACCTACCTCGGCGGCGTCCGCGGGTCGGTGATGACGGTCATCCTCACCGACGATACGCATCGGATGGAAGTTCGGGAGGCGGTCAGGGCGGCGCGACGGCGCTCCGAGCACGTGCTCGTCTTCCTCGCGCCGACGGTGTTGTTCGAGCGCGGGGGTGTCGGAACCGTCGAGAGCGCATACGAGGGCTACGTCGATTTCGAGGAGTTCCGGCGCGACCTCACGCGAATCGACGGCGTGACGGCGCTCGAAATCGCCCCCGCCGACCGAATCGAAGCGATTCTCGCCGAAACGCGACGAGCGAAGGAACCGGCCGCGGGGGGACGGTAACGATGCGACGCGAACGTCCCACGTGGCTAGGCGGCGTCGGCGCACTGCTCGTCGCGGTCGGGTGCACCGTCGCAACCGGTTTGCCGGGATTCATCGCCGGAACGGTGCTCTTCGTGCTATGGTACACCGTACCGACGCTCTACACGGTGGCGTTCGGACAGTTGGTCGTCGCCGCTCTCGCCGACGACATCGGCGTCGCGTTCCTCGTCCTGCTGGAACTCGGACTGCTCGCCGTGCTCGTGGGACCGTCGCTCAGGCAAGATAGACCGGGCTGGCGAATCGGCGTTACGAGCGTCGTCGCCGCCCTGTTCGGGGGGGGAGCGCTGGCCGTCTATCGGTGGAGCGGCCGACTCCCGTTGGTCGTCGGCGGCGTCGTGCTCGTCGTCGCCGTCATCTCGTACGGCCTGCATCGGTACGAACGCGTCGCGCTCGGACTCGTAGAGGACAACATATGAGTAACCAATTCGCTTCATCGACCACGAACGACGACGACCGGCGGGCGGCGTCGGACGACGCATCCGTCGCCGACCTCACCGCCCGACTCGAACTGCTCGCAGAGGAGAACGAACGATTGCGCGACGAGTACCGTCGCGCACGGCAGACGAGTTACCGGCGGACCGCGCTCGGAATGGCCGGAATCGGCGCGCTGGCGGGACTCGGCGGCCTGCTGTTTCCCTCTTCGCAAACCGTTCTCTTCGCGCTGGGCGGAACCGGACTGTTCGCCGGGGTACTCACGTACTTCCTCACCCCGGAGCAGTTCGTCTCGGCGTCGGTCGGCGAGCGAACCTACGCCGCCCACGCCGCGACCGGTGCCGAACTCGTCGAGACGCTGGGGCTGTCGGGGACGTCCGTCTACCTCCCGACCGGAAACGCGGCGGACGAGAACGCGGGCGTACGGCTGTTCGTCCCGCAACACCGCGAGTACGACCTGCCCGACGGGGACGATGCGACGACGTTGTTCGTCGTGACGGACGACGAGCGCAAGCGAGGGGTTGCCGTGCCGCCGACGGGGGCCGGACTGTTCCACGAGTTCGAGGGGATGGTCGGCGACACCGCGGACCGCCCCCCCGAACTCGCAGATCAACTCGCAGACGCGCTCGTCGAGGGGTTCGAACTGGTCGAGAGCGCGACGCCGGACGTGGACGAGGACGGCCGCGTCACCGTCGCTATCACCGGGAGTCGGTACGGGGCGGTAGACCGGTTCGACCACCCCATCGCGTCGTTCGTGGCCGTCGGACTGGTGCGCGGGACGGACCGCCCGGTCACGCTCGAAAGCGCCGAAAGCGACGACGACCGGTCGGACTACCTCGTCACGTGTCGGTTCGACGACGAGGAGTAAGTCGAACGGGAGTCGCGTCACGGACACGCGGACGACGAACGTTCGTTGTCGGAAGCACCGCTTTACTCCTCTCGGTGGCATATCTGGTGAGCATCGACGGGATAGCGGAGTACTTCAAAATCCTCGCACAAGCACAGTTTACTGTACTCGGAATCTTCATTTCCGTCTTCGTCGCAAGCGTCACCGGAGCGGAATATCCCGGCGTTACGGCCTATCTATACCGAAACGACGGACGGATTACGCGGACGCTCGAGATTTTAATCGTATCGCTCGTGAGTCTGGTGTTCTTCCTCGGGTCCACCGGTGGGCCAGCGGAGACGTACGGTGGTGCGATTCCCGCGACCATAACCGAAGCGGTGCGAGAAGGATTGGACGACATCCTTCCGAACGGGCGAAGCCGCTGAGAATTCTTTCGTCCGAGTGAGAATCGGGCGATGGCCAGCGACGGAGGGGGAAATGTAAATTGGTAAATTTGATCGAGGCTGAAAACCCCATCAACATTCATAACAGTTAATGGTCGATGAGTCGTGTATTGCATGGGCAATGGTAGCAATCAACATTGAGACGGAAGACGGACAAAAAGAAGCGCTACGTCGGATGCTGACGATTCGAGCGTTCGACACGAAGGCGGGCGAACTGTTCGGTGACGGGGAACTGCCGGGGTTCGTCCACCTCTACATCGGTGAAGAGGCGGTCGGCGTCGGGGCGTGCGCCGCGCTGGAAGAGGACGACTACATCACGAGCACGCACCGCGGCCACGGCCACTGTATCGCAAAAGGACTGGACCTGGAGCGGATGATGGCCGAACTGTACGGTAAGGCGAACGGCTACTGCAACGGCAAGGGCGGTTCGATGCACATCGCGGACGTCGATGCGGGCATGCTGGGCGCGAACGGTATCGTCGGTGCCGGGCCGCCGCTCGCCACAGGGGCCGCGCTCACGTCGCAAGTCAAGGGCGAGGACACGGTAGCGCTGGCGTTCTTCGGCGACGGTGCCGTCGCGCAGGGGCAGATTCACGAGGCCATCAACCTCGCGGCGACGTGGAACCTCCCGGCGGTATTCCTCGTCGAGAACAACCAGTTCGGCGAGGGGACCCCGGTCGAAAAGCAACACAACCTCCAAAACCTGAGCGAGACGGCGGAGGCGTACAACATCCCCGGCTTCACGGTCGACGGGATGGACGTGACCGCCGTCTTCGAAGCCGTCAAGGAGGCCCGAAAGCGCGCGGTGGACCGCGAGGGACCGACCTTCATCGAGGCGGACACCTACCGCTACCGCGGTCACTTCGAGGGCGACCAACAACCGTATCGAACCGACGAGGACATCGACCTCTGGAAGGAGAACGACGCCATCGAGTCGTTCAAGGAGCGACTCATCGACGCCGGAACCATCACGGAATCGGAGTTCGAGGAGATGGAAGCCGACATCAGCGCACAGGTGGAGGAGGCGGCGAAGAACGCCAAAGAAGCGGACTACCCCGACCCGAACGAGGCCTACGACGACATGTTCAACGCAACAGTACCGGAGATAGACGGCTTTGCACAGCAGATGCGGACCGACGGAGGTGAGGACCGATGAGCACGGAAAGCGCGCCGTCGTCCGGACCGTCCCAGACGGAGGAGATGACGGTACGGGAGGCGATTCGCCTGGCGATGCGGGAGGAACTGGACCGCGACGATGACGTCTTCGTCATCGGCGAGGACGTCGGCGAGTTCGGCGGCGTCTTCGAGGTGACGAGCGGTCTCGTGGACGAGTACGGCGAGGACCGAATCCGGGATACGCCGATAAGCGAAGCCGGATTCATGGGCGCGGCAGTCGGTGCGGCGGCGACCGGGACGCGACCCGTCGTCGAAATCATGTTCGCGGACTTCCTCGGCGTCTGCTCGGAGCAGATAATCAACCAGATGGCCAAGAATCGGTACATGTTCGGCGGCAAGACCGAGATGCCGGTGACGGTTCGAACGACCGAGGGTGGCGGCATGGGTGCGGCCAGTCAGCACTCCGGCACGCTGCACACGTGGTTCGCCCACTTCCCGGGCATCATCGCCGTGGCCCCCGGAACGCCGCGGGCCGCGAAGGGGTTGTTGAAGTCGGCTATCCGCTCGGACGACCCCGTGTTCGTGTTCGAGAACAAGGCGATGTACGAGCAGACGGGCGAGGTACCGCTCGACGAGGACTACACCATCCCGCTCGGGACGGCCAAGGTCGAGCGCGAGGGTGACGACGTGACGGTCGTCGCGACCCAACGACTGGTCGGCGAATCGCTCGACCTCGCGGACGAACTCGCGGGCGAGACGAGCGTCGAAGTCATCGACCTCCGGTCGCTCTACCCGTTGGACACCGACACGCTCGTCGAGAGCGTGAACAAGACGGGTCGCCTCGTCATCGCGGACGAGAGTCCGCTCTCGTACGGCACCCACGCGGAGGTGGCGACGCGAGTCATGGAGAACGCGTTCTTCAGCCTCGACGCGCCGATTCAGCGCGTCGGCGTCGCGGACGTTCACATCCCGTTCAGCCCCGCGCTGGAGGAGGAAGTGCTCCCGGACGCTGACGACGTGAAAGCGGCCATCGACCGCATCGTATAAGTGTCCCAGACAGTGGGACTCATCGTCAACCCGGTCGCCGGACGCGACATCCGGCGACTGACGGGCGGTGCCAGCGTCAGTAGCAACTACGCGAAACGTCGGACGGCGACGTGCGCCCTCGAAGGCCTGACGGTGACGGACGACATCGAAGTCCTCGTCATGCCGGACAACGCCGGACTCGCAGATAGAATCGTGGCGGGCGCGCCGGACGACCTCGTGGTCAACCTGCTGGACATGACCGTCACGGCGACCGGCGAGGACGCTCGAACCGCCGCGGAGCGGTTCGCGGCCGAGGCGGATGCCGTCGTCGTGCTGGGCGGCGACGGAACGAACCGCGACGTGGCCCACGGTATCGGCGACGTGCCAGTGGTGAGCATCTCCACCGGTACGAACAACGTCGTCCCGACGCCCATCGACGGGACCGTCGCGGGCGTCGCCGCGGGGGTCGTCGCGACGGGGGCGGTACCGGCCGACGAGGCGACGGTGCGGCACGGAAGCGTCGAGGGACTCGTGGACGACGGAACGGGAGTGCGCCGAATCCGCGGACTGGCGACGCTCGGGATTTTAGACCGGCAGTTCGTCGGAACCCGAGCGATTCTCGACCCGGGGGACATCATCGGCGGCGTCGTCTCGCGCGCGTCGCCGACCGAAATCGGTCTCCCCGGAATCGCTGGCGGATTCGCGGTCCACCGCCCCGACGACCCCGGCGGCGTCGGCTTCCGATTGGAGACGAAAGGCGAGCGAGAGGAACGCGACGAGAACCGGAATCGAGAACGGAAAGTGCGGGCCGTCACCGTTCCGGGCGTCGTTTCCACCGTTTCCGTCGAGGAACACCGGGTGCTCGCCGACGGCGAGGCGTTCGAGTTCGACGTTTCGAGCGGCGTTATCAGCGCCGACGGCGAGCGCGAACTCGAAGTTCGGGACGCGGCCGTCAGATTGCGACCCGTCGCCGACGGGCCGCGACTCGTCCGAATCGAGCGGGTGGTAGAACGGGCCGCGAGCGAGGGCTACTTCGGCGTCGAGTGACGGAGTTTCCCTACTTTTCGCCCGCCGCAATCACGAGCGGCCACGGGTTTTCGACGTGCTCGACGAGCGTTCCGAGGAAGCGTGCGGCGTCCGCCCCGTCCACGATTCGGTGGTCGAACGAGAGCGAGAAGGAGATGCGCTTGCGAACGGCTACCTCGTCGTCGTCGGTCGGAACCACTTCGCGTTTGATGGCGTTGACGCCGAGGATGGCGATTTGGGGCGGGTTGATGACCGGGTCGAACCGCTCGACGCCGAGGACGCCGAGGTTCGAGACGGTCATCGTTCCCCCCGTGAGGTCGTCCATCGTGTACTCACCGGAGAGCGCTCGGGCGGTCACTTCCCTCCGCCTCGCCGCGAGCTCGGAGAGCGAGAGCGAATCCACGTCGCGGATGACGGGGGCGATGAGTCCGGCGTCGATATCGACGGCGACGCAGATATTGTGTGATTCGTGAAGCTGGTGCACGCCATCCTCGAAGGTGGCGTTGAACTCCGGGTGCGCGTCGAGCGCTGCCGACAGCGCGGTCAGGAGGACGTCCGTCACGGACACGTCGGGGGCGAGCGCCTCGTCCGCGGCCGCCGCCGCGGCGAGCAGTTCCTCGGCGTCGGCGGAGCGATGTTCGGTGACGTGCACCGCCTCGCGGTCGCTCTGGCCGAGGCGGTCCGCGATGGTGCGACGCATACCCGTCAGCGGTCGTTCCTCGTCGCGGGTTCCGGGAACCGTCTCCGGTTCGTCGTATTCCGTCCCCTCGACCGCCAGCCGAACGTCGCTTTCCGTGAGCGGACCTTCGACGGCCGCCCCGACGGTTTCCACGTCGACGCCCAACTCGCGTGCGAGTCGGCGGGCGCTCGGCGTGGCGAACACCCGACCGGAGGGAACGTCGGGTTCGGCGGCCGATTTCGCCTCCGATTCCATTTCCGCCGCCTCCGCTTCCATCGACTCGGCTTCCGTCGCCTCCGCCGCGGCCTCGACGTCGCCCTCGGTCACGGCACCCTGTGGTCCGGTTCCTTCGACGGTGTGAAGCGCCACGTCCAGTTCCTCCGCCCGTCGCTTGGCCCGCGGCGTCGCTTTGACGTCAGTCGGCGGTTCGGCCGTTTCACTCTCGGCTGCCGCTTCGACGTCGCTCTCGTCGATGGCACCCTGCGGCCCGGTGCCGTCGATGGTCGTCAGGTCGACGCCGAGTTCGTCGGCCCGTCGCTTCGCTCGGGGCGTCGCCTTGACCTGCGTCGTCGCCGTACCGCTGGATTCGGCGGCTGACTCCCGGTCGGCGGTCCGAGCCGTGGATTCGCTCGCGGCGGCGGATGACGCTTCGGACGGCGTTTCCGCGGACGCTCCTTCGACCTCCGCGACCAATCCGTCGATGTCAGCGTCGGGTGCGGCGACGATGCCGAGCGGCGCGCCCGGGTCGGTAACGTCGCCTTCCTCGACGAAGACCCGCCTGAGCACGCCCTCCTCCCGCGCGTCGATTTCGGCCGTCGTCTTCTCCGATTCGATTTCGGCGATGACGTCGCCTTCCGCTATCGCGTCGCCCTCCGAAACGGTCCACGCGTTGAGTGTCCCGGAGTCCATCTCCAGCCCCAGTTTGGGCATTTTGACAATGTATCCCATGACAGAGCTAGACAGTGGCGGTTGTATTAAATCTCCACGGCGGGGTTGGGAATGGTGCATTTCGACTGACGGGTCCGAGACGACGAGCGCGACTTCGACCGGACATCCCGGTGAAAATCGATGTCGAAACGGGAGGGAATAGGGCGAGGTTGCGTGTGCCAGTACAATCCTTTCACGTCTCGCGGGAGAAACGAAGGGTATGGCAACGGAATCCAACGAGGAGACGTATTCGTGCGAGCACTGTGACGAGGAGTTCGACGGAGAGGAACGGCTCTACGACCACATGCGGGACGAACACGGCATCACCCCGGAGGAGCAACACAGCGAGGAGTCCGCGGCGGCCCCCTCGGACGCGAGTGCGTCCACCGGGTCGCTCACCGACGAAACCAACGAATCGCCGTCGGCGGCCGAGCCGTCGGAAGCGGCCGGACCCTCGGAGAACGAGGACGATATCGAACCCGACTCGGACGACACCGACGAACGCGGGAACTGAGGGACTCGAATCGACGGGCGAACACGGCGACCCGACAAGAGGTATTTTTTCGAATCAGTCTCCACGGACCGACGACCGGCCGTCCGCGGAGGAACCGAACAGGTCCGTTTCGAAGTAGGTCAGTTCGACGATGAGGGAGACCGCGGCGAGCGCCGCGACGGTGTAGAAGACGCCGCGCTGGGCCGAAAAGAGGTGCCAGAGCATCGTGGGGAGAAACAGGACCGTGCCGACCAGCCCGATTGCGGGCGGAATCGCCGACACGTCTTCGTGGTCGCGCTGGGTCAGCGCGAGGTAACTCGTCCCGCCGAAGACGACGATGAACGTCAGCGACGCGAACGAGGTGATACCCTCCAGACTCCCGGCGACGGTGAACGCCGCGGTCAGCACGCCGAGAACGAGGATGATGTGCTTCGGCAAGTCCTCGTCCGCGTGGAACTCGTCGGACGAACTGGCGTCGAGTTTCTTGGGCAAGAGCCCGTTCTCGATGAGACGGTCGGAGAACTGCGCACTCGTGAACAGCGTCGCGTTGATGGCGCTGGCGGTGGAGAACAGCGCCGAAAGGGAGATGACGAGTTCGCCCCAGTAGCCGCCGAACTCCGAAGCGGCGGTCGCCAGCGCGACTTCGGGGTGTTCGGACACCAGCGCGACGCCGACGATGCTGGTGGTGACGATGGCGACGCCGATGTAGATGAAGACGGCGGTCGGAATCGAGAGGTAGATTGCGGTCGGATTGGTGTCGCTGTGGTCCTTGATGGTCCCTTGCGAGTACATGAGCAGCTGCCAGCCCTGAAACGCCACGAACGACATCGCGGCGGCCATGATGGGTGCGAAGCTCACCGAATCGAGGCCGGTGTGGATGCCGCCGTTGGACGACCCGAACCAGAAACCGACCACGACGAACCCGATGAGGACGGCAATCTTGACGACGACGAGCGCGACTTCGACCCAGCCCGACTCCTCGACGCCGACGAGGTAGAGGGCGACGAAGATACCGATGATGGACAGGGACAGCACCGCCCGTAACGGGAGCCCGAGGACGTGCTCGATACCTGCGATATCGACGGCGTGGTTGCCGAAGGCGTAGGCGTACATGGCTATCGAGCCGACGTAGCCGAACAGGAGGGTCCACCCCGCCATCCCCGCGAGCGTGGAACTGTCCGCGAACCACTCCAGATAGGTCGGCGATGCACCTTCGGGGTCGCTCAGTTAATTCAGTTTGATGTACGAGTACCCGGCGCACATCGCCACGATTCCCGCCAAGACGAACGAGAGCCACGCCAGCGCGCCGGACACTTTCACCACGACGCCGAGAACCGCGTAGATACCGCCACCGATCATCCCGCCGAGGGCCATCGACACCGCACCGGTCAAACCGAGGCCCCCGCCGTCTATGTCGTCACTCATTTTCGCTAGCTTGGCAGTTGGAGGCTTTTCACTTTTGTAGCCGCATGTGGAACCAATTCATAAGGAAAGCGGGTCCGAACGAGGTGTCGCGGAATTCCCGATTCGAACGGAGACGGCCACAACGGTTTGCAGGGAGGAGTGATTTAGACGAGACGATGGTAGACATTCGCTTCGACACGCTTCCCCCCCGAAACCGACTCGGCTGGTGGGTTTTCGTCCTCCTACTCGCGCTCGTTGCGGGGTTCGTCACCTACTCGTTCGTGGGGCTGGTGGTGCTCGGAGTCTTCGGCTACTACGCGACCCGTCCCATCTATCGGCGGCTGCGCGTCATCACCGATTCGGACGGGGTGATAGCGGCGTTGACACTCCTCGTGGTGTTTCTCCCCATCGTTCTGCTCACGTTCTACGCAGGATTTCAGCTGTTTCAGCAGGCACAGCAAGCGTTCGGCGGTACCGCAAATTCGACGCTCGTCACGAACTATCTCGGCGCACTTCCGAAAGCACAACAGGAGCGGGTCCTCGCCGCCATGCAGCAGCCACAGCAGTTCGTCTCCAACCCGCAAAAGACGGTGCAGACGGTGCTTCATTCGGGACTACGGGTCACATCGGCCGTCATCGGCGGGATAATGCTCATCGCGCTCTCGGTGACGCTCGCGTACTTCTTCCTGAAAAACGACGATCAACTCTCCTCGGGACTCACCCAGTTGTTCGGGGGAAAGGACACGACGGCGTACGCCTACGCCGTCGCCGTGGACGAGGACCTCGAATCCGTCTTCTTCGGCAACCTGCTGTTCATCGTCGTGATGTCACTCATCGCGGCGGCCGCCTACTGGGGGACGAACGTCGTCGCGCCGGGCGACCTTCACGTTCCGATGGTGTTCGTGCTCGCGTTCCTCACCGGCGTGGCGAGCCTGATTCCCATCGTCGTCGGGAAACTCGTCTACCTGCCGGTCGTCGGCTATCTCGGGATACAGGCGGTGAACGCGGGCGGAGACTACCTCGTGTTCGTCGGGGGCGTGCTCGTCGTCTACTTCCTCCTGCTCGATACGCTGCCACAGACGTTCCTCCAACCGTACATCACCGGCCGCCAACTCGACATGGTGATGATGATGTTCGCCTACCTGCTCGGCCCCATCCTCTTCGGCTGGTACGGCTTCTTCCTGCTCCCGATACTGTTCATCCTGATGCTGGAGGCGGTTCGCATCGTCCTCCCGGAACTCCTTCACGGGGACCCGCTCACCCCGTCCGTCTCGATGGGAGAATCGGTCGGCACGAACCCGAGTTCGGTGGGGGACGTACCACAAGACGGAAAAACGGACGAGGGCAGCGGTGACGCGGAGGCGGACGTCGAATAGCGCGCGTCGAACCCGCGTTCCCGCCGAATCTTTTTCGGACATCGACGATGTAGCCACGACGATGTTCGCGCACATCCACCAGTATCAACACGAGCAGGTTGCGGACGCCAATCGGACGGCCGGGGAGTCTCAGACCGAGGATTCGGTCGACAAGGACGCGGAGGAGTACTTCGGCAAGAACATGAACGAGTTCGACATCGAAACGTGGGAAACCGTCGAGTACGAGGGAGACCCGATTCAACGACGAACCGTCGCCCTCGACGACGTGGTTGCGATTTCCGTGCCGGACGAACCCGCCGAGGGTGACGACCCCGACCTGCCGGGCCGGACGATTCAGGTCCGAACGGGCGGGGGCGAAACGTTCGTTTCACAGGCCAAAATCGTCGAGGTGCAGGATGCGAACCCCGAGGGAACGTGAATTTTGGGACAGCAGTGAACCGCGGGCGTGAGTCCGCGGGACAAACCGGCCGGAAGATACAGCAAAGTCAAGCGATTCTACCAACTAATGCGAGAGTTCCACGTCCACACGCCTGACGACGAACGGGAGGCCGTCGCGTCGATTCTCGACGAGTACGATGTCGATTACACGGTCGTGAGCGAGGACGCGGGGAGCGCGCTCTTTTTCTTTCCGCTTCCGACCGCGATGGTCGAACCGATTCTCGACGAGTTTCGAGACTCGGGACTCGACGCGGAGGTCGATACCGTCTCGACGAAGGCGGAGTTGGTCGAGACGCCGAACTTCACCGAACTCCGACAGCGGTACAGCGGGTCCGTTCAGAAACTCTCGAAAGCCGAACTGCACGCCAAAATCCGGGAGATGCAGTGGCCGTATCAACTCTACTACCTCGGGACGCTCCTCTCCGTCATCGCGGCCGCCGCGGGGTTGCTGCTGGACCAACCGGCGCTCATCATCGGGTCGATGATCATCGCGCCGCAGGTGAGTTCCGCCCTCGCGGCACCGGCCGGCGTTCTCTTGGGCGACTGGGAGTTGTTCGTCGACAGCGTGAGAGAACAAGGGCTCGGCCTCGGCGTCGCGATACTCGCCGCGGCGCTGTTCGGATGGGTCGTTCGGTGGACGGGGGTCGTCCCGCCGGGGTTGTCGATACTGCACGTCGAACTCGTCGGCGTCCGACTCGCGCCGACCGCCCTGTCCACGCTCGGTGCCATCATCGCCGGTATCGTGGGCGCGTTCGGCTACACGACGGAACAGTCCACGACCATCATCGGCGTCATGATAGCGGCTGCGATAATCCCGGCGGCGGCGGCGACGGGACTCGCAATCGCGTGGGCGACGCCGCTGCTCGCCGTCGGCGCGTTTCTCCTCCTGCTCGTCAACATCCTCGCCATCAACATCGGCGCGCTGGTCACGCTCCTCGGGATGGGGTACGCGCCGAGATGGGCGGAGGAGGATGGGTCGTTCCGCGAGTCGATTCCGTCCGGGCGACGAACGGCGGTGTACGGGACGCTCGCCATCCTCCTGCTCGCGACGGTCGGGACGGGGGTTCTGACCGGGACAAACGTCGCGTTCAGTCGGACGACGAACCGGAACGTGGAAACGACGCTCGACCGACCCGCGTACTCGAACCTCTCCCTGTCGGGGGTGCAAACGGCGTACGGCGGAATGGGGTGGCGGTCGACGCCCGCGAACGTGACGGTGGTCGTCAGTCGTAGTTCCAACACGGCGTACAGCGACCTCCCCACCCTGTTGGAGCGGCAAATCGAGCGAGACGCGAACCGGAACGTCCACGTTACCGTCGAATTCACCGAGTCGGGAACGGCGAACGCGAGGAACACCTCGAACACGTATCGTTCGTTCCCGCACCCCAGGGTTTCGAGCCCGCACGGAGCGTGAATAGTTCGGTCGCGGTGCGAAGTCCTCTCGCCGGTATCACAAAGTACCTTTCACCAGCAGGCACAGCGAAGGAGTGGCCCCTCGTCGAAGGACGAACCCAAATGCAACCGAAAGACCACCGCGAACGCGACCCGGCGGACCGACCGGACGCGCCGTTGGACGAGCGCTATCCGGGGTTGAAGGTGCTAACGGAATCGCCGGAGAACGCACAGACCGCCTCCCGGGAACACCTCGAAAACTACCTGACGCCGCGCGAGGAGCATTACATCCGAACTCACCACCGGACGCCGAAAATCGACGCCGAGGAGTGGGCGGTTTCGCTGACCGGCATGGTCGAGAATGAGGTCGAACTCTCGGTGGCGGAGATAAAACACGACTACCCGACCGAATCGGTCGTGCACATGATGGAGTGTTCGGGGAACGGACGGGCGTACTTCGACCCCGACGCGGAGGGGGACCAGTGGACTGTCGGCGCGGTCGGGAGCGCGGTGTGGACCGGGACGCCGGTTCGTGCCGTCCTCGAAGCGCACGAGGCCGCCACCGACGACGGACTATGGCTGTCCGTGATGGGCGGGGAAGCGAAAGAGGACGAGGACGTGTTCTGTCGGTCGATTCCGATGGGAAAGGTGCTGGACGATTGCCTGCTTGCATACGAGATGAACGGCGAACCGATGACGCCGGAGCACGGCTATCCGCTTCGCCTCCTCGTCCCGGGGTGGTTCGGGAACAACAGCGTCAAATGGGTCGACCGGATGCACGTCATGGAAACGATGGTGTCGGGAGACGAGTGGGAGTCGAAGGGCGGACGCGACTACACGGAGTACCAGCAGTCCTCGTATCGAATCGTTCCGGCCCAGGACGACGAACCGGAGCGCTACGAGTCGGTGGAGACGTTCAGCACGTACGAACAGATGCGGAAGACCGACGAGATTCGAAACGCCTACTGCTTCGACCAACTCGTCAAGTCGCTCATCACGTCGCCGACGGGCGACGCCACGCCGTCGACCGACGGGCGGGTCGAAATCACGGGCGTCGCGTGGTCCGGTGACGATGCGGTCGAGCGCGTCGAGGTGTCGGTCGACGGCGGCGAGACGTGGAACGACGCCGAGTTCGTCGGACCGGACCTCGGACGCCACGCCGTCCGAAAGTTCCGGTACGTGTGGGACGCGACGGCGGGAGAGCACGCGCTGCTCTCTCGGGCGACCAACGAAGAGGGACGCACACAACCGGCGACCGTCTCGGACCCCGACGAGGGTCTTCGCGGGATTACGGACGGAAAATACCCGTGGAACGAGAAGGGGTACGGAAACAACGCCTACCGCCCGCTCGGCGTCTCCGTTTCGGTCGAGGAGTAGACGGCCGAATCGTTCGGATTGTCACGTCGTCCACGGGAGTCGGTCGAACAATCGGTCTATCACCACCACCCCTCCGGCGATGACGACCCACAGGACGAGAACCGCGGCTATCAGCACGACCCAGTGAGGGACCGGCGTCGGGGGAGAACCCGGGTGGAGCGGGATGAAAGGGGAGAGCGTCATCGTAATCGGTGCTCAGACGTTTTCGGAGGGAGTTTCCCGTCCCTCGCTCGACCCCGTTCGGTAGACGTAGAGACCGGCCCCGATGATGAGGAGGCTGACGACCATCCAGTGGGGATTGTAGCGACCGCCCCGCGAGAGGGGTTGGTGGAGTCCCAGAAGCACGTGGTCGACCAGAACGTCGTAGAGGTCGAACGCGCCCAGGCCGACGACGGCGGAACCGGCTATCGGGCGAACGGGTAACGGACTCGCCGCGCGTCGTTCGGCCCGCCAGAGGAGTCCGCCGCCGATTCCCATGATGACGACCATGGTGATGGAGAACAACCCGTCGGCGAGCATGTTCGTTCGCAGTCCTGCCATCGTGGTTTGCGGATACAGGCCGGAGACGAGGTGGTGCCACTGCAACACGAGGTGGAGCACCAGTACATCTATCAGGCCGCTGAATCCGAATCCGAAGATACCGGCAGCGAGGAGTGCTCGCCGCGTCACGCCGCCGAACGCGTCTCGTTGATGACTCATGGATGTTCGATGGACAGGCGCGACGGGCTTAGACGACGGGGCTCAACTCGCAGGCGATTTAAAACGGGTTTCGACGGGGGGTCATCGTTCCTCGATTCGAACGTCTGTGACTACCCCACGCACCGCCCAATCGCCTTGGTTAGGAGTATATCGTCGTACCTTCGGGGTCGTCCAGTCGCCGTTCTTCCGGTCGGCGCGAACGTCGCGTCGAACGCGTGAATCCTCCTCGCCGTCGATTTCGACCCGCAGTCGTTCCTCCGGGTCGTAGTCGACGGGCGTCGCCTCCCCCTCGATGGTCGAGTCGCCATCGACCGTCATCCGAATTCGTTCACCCAATTCCACGTCGCCAAGCGTTTGAACGAGCGTCATTCGTGGACACCTCTCGACTGTGAATTAGCGGGACCGATAGCTCGGTTTCTAGCGGACGTTTCCAACGAGCGGCAAAAAACGAGGAACGGTGGCATGCTTAGTCATCGGCGGTCGCCTGCTGGTCGAACTGTTCGCCCGCCTGCGAGAGTTCGTCGAGGGCTGACTGCTCTTCGCGGAGCGTCTCCGCCAGCATGTCCGACGCCTCATCGTGGCCGAGTTTCTGGGCCAGCGACGTGACGTTACCGTAGGCGGCGATTTCGTAGTGTTCGGTCTTCTGCCCGGCGGCGATGTTGTAGCGGTCGAGTATCTCGCCGTCGTTCTCCGAGGCGAACTCCTCGTGCTCCTCGATGAGCGCGTCCACGACTTTCTCGGACTTCTCTTGCGGTTCCTCGCCGAGTTGCGAGAACACTTCTTCGAGGCGGTTTACGTGCTCCTGCGTCTCCTCGCGGTGCTCCGAGAACGCCTCGCGGGCGTCCTCGTCGTCTGTCTGGTCGGCGAGCGTCTCCAGCGCGTCGACGAGCTGTTGTTCGGTGTAGTACAGTTCTTTCAGGCCGTCTACGAGCAGTTGTTCGGTCGAGTCTGTTGTCATAGTAAATCTCCGACTAGGTCGTGTCGACCCACCACAATGAGAATCGAGGCTACATGCGCAGGCACTCTAAAACGGGGGCACCGAACCGGACGAGACGGGTCGAAATCGCGCGGGAAAGAAGCAGGTCGGCGTTCAGTTCCGCTCGTGTCGCCCTTCCTCGAACTCCCCGACAACTTTGTCACAGAAGGCGGGCAAGTCGTCGGGGTTGCGACTGGTGACCAGTCCCTCGTCCACGCCGACTTCCTCGTCCACCCATTCCCCGCCCGCGTTTCGGATGTCCGTCCGTAAACTCGGGTAGGAGGTCAGCGTCCGGCCCTCGACGACATCGGCCTCGACCAGCGTCCACGGACCGTGGCAGATGACGCCGATGGGCTTGCCCGCGTCGAAAACGTTCCGAATCAACTGTACCGCGTCGCTGTCCGCACGGAGTCGGTCCGCCCCGACGGCACCGCCCGGAATCAACAGGGCGTCGTAGTCGGCGGTGGAAACTTCCGAAAACGTTCGTTCGACCTCGTAGGTGCCGCCCTCGTCGAGGTCGTTGTTGACGGTCCGAACCTCGCCGGTTTCGGCACCGACGACATCCACGGTCGCGCCCGCATCGGCAACCGCCTGCTGTGGCTCGGTGAATTCGACCTCCTCGGTTCCGGCCTGTGCGATGAAAATCGCCACGTTCGTGTCGGTGAGTGTGTCTGCCATCGTTCTCCGTCGAGCATAGCGCATCGGTATCCCTAAAGACGACGGCGTACGGCAACCGTCCCAACCGGTTGGGACGGCAAATAGAGAGGGACACGAACCGGAATATCTACGTTACCGTCCGGTTCACGGAGTCGGGAACGGCGAACGCGAGAGGCTCATCGGACTGAGAACACTCACGAGCGCCAGCGATCTCCCGACAGGGGTACGGACTCGTTTCCACCGCGTAAGCGGCCTATACTATTGAGGTTCCCGAGTGGACGGAAAACGAGGGGTTGAATGGGGTATCAGCGGGGGCTTTGCACGCAGTGGTCACGTCGTGACAGATTGACCATCGTCATCATCGCGGTAGCGGTGGCGTTCCTCGTGGGAACGACGGTGTTGTTGGTCGCGGCGAACACGCAAACGTCGTCGATTTCGTCGGGATTCAGCGATTCGATGGCCGTCACCCACTACGACACGGTGGACGAGGCGAACGCCGCCGCCGGGGGAGACGACATCGTGCTTCCGGTCGCAGCGGTCGAGCAAAACGGGACGAGCGGGTACGTCGTCGGCGTCCCGGACGACGCGCCGACCGTTCTTCAGGATATCTCCGTCTCGTGGCGGGAAGCCCGGTTTCCGCACGCGCCGTCGAACGCGACGCTCGCCGGGCCGGTCGAGAACCGAACTCGACAGCGGTTGGTCGGGAGCGGACAGACGAAAACGGTCTCCGTCGCACCGGCGTCGGCGGACAAGTCCGTCTTCCCGTCGTCGTGGTACGTCGGCGACCCCGCCACGGTCCGGTCGCTCGGCGCGACCGGCGCGTACGTCGTGGATACGACGCCGAAGAGCGGCGGCGGGGCGGGAGGCGGAATCGCGGGCGTCGTCACGCCCGGCCTGTACCAGTATTTCATCGCGGGAATGGGGGGCGTGGTGGACCTGTTGGGACTGGCGACCGTCGGCGGCGGCGTCCTCGTTCTCGTCGTCGTGTACAACGTCACCCGGATGAGCGTCCGCGACCGGTTGGACGCCATCGAGGTCATCCGCGCCACCGGCGGGACGCCGCGGAGCCTGCTCGCCATCTTCGGCGTTCGCGCCGGACTGCTCACCGGAGTCGGCATCGCCCTCGGCTACGCGCTCGGCATCATCGTCACGAGGGGTGTCGTCAACGCCGCGGTGGCCGCCGGGCTTCGGATTTCGCTGTCGCCGTCGGTCACACCGGCCGTGCTCCGTGTTCTCCTCCCCGGATTCGCCTGCCTGCTGTTCGCCGGTGTCGCCGCGGGCGTGCTCGCCGTCCGACCGGCGACGAAGACCCCCCCGTCCCATCTCCAGCAATTATACAGCCAGCGCGGGGGGACGAGCGAAACGCGATGGTCGAAGGTCGACGGGCGGGTGCCGTCGGTCGTGGATACGACCGTGCTCCAGTGGCGTGCGGTCGTCCCGGCGGCGACGATACTGACCATCTTCGTCCTCATCGTGCTCCTCGTCGGGTCGTTGGTCGGCGTCCTCGCTCCCCTCGCCACGACGTCGGGCGGGACGGTGACCGAACCCGGCGCGCCGTACCCGATGGCGAGCCGAATCGACGCCGGATACGCCGACTTGCTCCGCCAACAGGGTGTCACGGCCAGCCCGGAAATCATCGTCGTCCAACTCCGGGACGGACAGCCGTATCTGGCCAGAGGGGCGAACTGGAGTTCGTTCGCGGGGGTGTCGAACGCGACGCTCATAGACGGACGCGCACCGCGGGACAAGTACGACGCCGTTATCGGCCGCGACCTCGCGCGGACGCTGAACGTCGGCGTCGGCGACAGCCTCACGCTCGGCGGCGCGTCCTCCCCCGCGTTCACGCAGGTCACGATTACCGGCGTGTACGCGGCCGAGGGAATCGGGGACGACCAACTCGTGGTTCCGCTCGCGACCGCACACGACCTCTCGACCGACCCCGGTACCGTCCACTTCATTCGCACGGCTGGGGGCGACGCGCGCCTGTCACGGTCGCAATCGAACACACCGGATATCGTCGTCAGCAGCGTTTCGGCACCGGATACGGCAGTTCGTGGAACGAAGATTCCGGTACGGATTTCGATGCGGAACGCTCGTTCGACGGAAAAGACACGGCGGCTGACGGTGACGTTGGGGTCCGCCTCGAACTCGCGCACGATCACGCTCGGGGGCGGTGAACGACGGACCGTGACGATGAACGTATCGGCATCGTCGCTCGGGAATCGGACGCTCCGCGTCGGAGGGTACACGCAGTCGGTCGGTGTGTACAGCGAGCCGCCGCTGTCCGTGCCCACGTTGCCGTCACAGGCACCGCCAAACGAGACGATGGCAGTCCCTGTTCGGACGATAAACGGCGGGAACGTCTCCGGTGCGACGGTTCGCGTGGGAGAGCAAACCGCGCGGACGAACGAGGACGGAATCGCGGTCGTTCGCCTGCCGGGAGAGGAGGGTAACTACGACCTGACCGTCCGCAAGGGGAACCGAACGAACACGTCACGCCTGCACATCGCGTCGGGGGCGACGCGCGAACCGATCGGAGCCGTTCGCGTTTCGCCGGACGAGGTGAGTGCCGTCTCCCGTCCGACGACGAAACTCGTCGTGTTCAACCCGTGGAGCAAACCGATAACGCGGACGCTCTCGCTCGTCACACCGACGGGAACGAAGGAGAAAACCGTCTCCCTCGATCCGTACGAATCCGCGGTCACGACGTCGGAACTCGGCGGCGCTGCCGGTGGTTCCGGGTCGAGTGACTCGAACGACCGACTGACGCCGGGGGAGTATTCGGTTCGGCTGGTGTCCGGCGGACGGACGATTGCGGCGGACTCGTTCACCGTCCACGGCGACGACCGGACGTTCTCCACGCTCGCCCGGAACACGGAGTACGCCAGCGGAAGCGGACTCGGGCAAGCCGTTCGCGGCGTGTTCGGCAACTTCAACCTCCTGTTGTTGGTGATGGTCGTCCTCGCCGGACTAACTGCGGTCGGCGGAACGACGGCGACGTTCGCCCAAGCCGTCCACGCGCGACGGCGCGCCGTCGGGGTGTACCGCGCGACCGGCGCGACGCGAGGGAGACTAGTTCGCATCCTCCTCGCCGACGCCTGTCGCCTCTCGATTCCGGCCATCGCCGCCGCGCTCGTGGCCGCACTGTTGACGGTACGGCTCCTCGCCGTCACCGGGTTGTTCACCGTCTTCGGCATCCGGCTCTCGACCGCCATCCCGCTCCCGATACTCGCCCTCGCGGTGGGGAGTGCGCTCGTGTTGATGGGGCTGAGCGTCCTCATCGCGGCGCTGCCCTACCTCCTCGCCACGCCGACCGCGGTTCAGCGTGGAACGACGAGCGGGGCGGCCGCCGACCGCGAGACGGAAACGGCTTTCGACAGTGAAACGGAATCGTCCTTTGACCGTGAAACGGAATCGCCCTTCGGCCGCGAATCGGAATCGTCATTCGACCGTCACGAGACGCGACCGGAGTGACCATCGATGAGGATGCGACTTCATCGAACCGGAAAAGACTAGACGAAAACGATTGTAGATGGGGGAGAATGACCGAAACCGTACTGGAAGCGAACGCCGTCCGCGTCGTTCGAGGGGGACGCGACGTCATCGAGGACGCCTCGCTCTCCATACCGACGGACGCACAGCTCCTCGTGCAGGGACCGAGCGGCGCGGGAAAGACGACGCTGTTCAACGTGCTCGGATTGCTCGACACACCGACGGACGGGACGGTCACGATTCGAGGCGAGGACACCGCTTCGCTCTCCGAACGAAAACGCGCGAAACTGCGCCGGGAGACGCTCGGCTTCATCTTTCAGGACTTCCAACTCATCGGAGATTTAACCGCGTGGGAGAACGCCGCCCTCCCGCAGGACCACACGGGCGAGCGGGACGAGGAGTGGCTCGAAACGCTGTTCGAGCGGCTCGAAATCGCCGACCGCGCGGACCAGTATCCGGCGACGCTCTCGGGCGGCGAGAAGCAACGCGTCGCCATCGCCCGCGCGCTGGCGAACCGCCCTGCCATCGTGCTCGCGGACGAACCGACCGGCCAACTCGACCCCGACACGACCGAGCAGGTGCTCGATTTACTGTTCCGACTGCAGGAGACGGCGGACACGGCGCTCGTCGTCATCAGCCACGACATGCAGTTGACGCCGCGGTTCGACACCGTGGTTCGATTGGAGGACGGGCGGATTCGAGCGGACCCGACGTGAGAAAGCGGGAGACGCGGGTCGTTCGAGCCGCTACCGGCTTCGAAGCCACGTGACGAACAGAAACGAGAGCGACCCGGTGACGGCGGCGAGAGCGACGGTCACGATTCTGGAAACGCCGCGGGTCGGGGTCATGAACCAAAACGATACCGAGATGGTCAACACCGTTGCGACGAAGCTATGGACGGTCGTTCTCGACGGGGATTTCGTGAGCGACACGGGTGTACTCGAACAACCGTGTCGGAGAACTAAGTAGTTCGGGGAGCGGTACCGTCGTCGGTCGCTCGACGAGGTGATAGTCGGCGTCGGTCGTCGAGTCAGTCGTCAGCGTTCCCCTCGACGGGAACCTCGTCCGTCACGCCGTTCGGCGGCGTCACGGTGTCCAGGAGGTCCTCGACGACATCGACCGGCGAGCGGTCGCTCAACTCCGCCTCGGTGCTCAAGACGAGGCGATGGCGCATCACGGGAACCGCCAGCGCCTTCACGTCGTCGGGAATCACGTAGTCGCGGCCGTGAATCGCGGCGCGGGCCTTCGCGGTGTGGAGCAGTGCGAGCGTCGCGCGCGGCGACCCGCCGTGCGTGAGGTCCGAATGCGTCCGGGACGCGCTCACGAGCGATTGGATGTAGGATTTGACCGACTCGGCGACGTGCACGGTTCGCACCCGCTCGCGCGCGTCGAGGATGTCATCGACGGTCACGACCCGCGAGAGGTCGGTCGGCCCGAGGTCCGGCGTCTCGTCGAACCGGTCGATGAGTCGCAACTCGTCCTCATCGGAGGGGAGGTCCACGGTGAGTTTGCACTGGAATCGGTCGCGTTGCGCTTCGGGCAGTTCGTACGTCCCGTCCATCTCGATGGGGTTCTGGGTGGCGATGACCATGAACGGCGACGGCAGCGACAGGGTGTCGCCTTCGATGGTGACGGTCCGTTCCTGCATGCCTTCGAGCAGTGCGCTCTGTGTTTTCGGCGTGGCGCGGTTGATCTCGTCGGCGACGAGCAGGTTCGTGAATATCGGCCCGCGCTGGAGTTGGAACTCCCCGGTCCCCTCCCGGTAGACGTGGGTGCCGGTGATGTCGGCGGGCAGCAAGTCGGGCGTCATCTGCACGCGGGTAAAATCGAGACCGGTCGTGTGCGCGAATGCGTTCGCAATCGTCGTCTTCGCCACGCCGGGGACGCCTTCGAGAAGGATGTGCCCACGAGTGAGAAGCGAGACGGTGATTCCTTCCACAACGTCGTCGTTACCGATGAGAACGGTCTTCATTTCCTCGGCCAGGACGGAGTAGACTGCCTCGGGGTCCATCGTTTCCGAGTCTTTCGAACGGGAGGGGATAAATCAATGGATTCGCCGAACGGAATCGTCAGTTCGAGCGCTCGTCGCGGTGCGTGGCGACGACGCGTCGAATGCGCTCCGAGTCCCAGTCGGGGTGCCGGTCGCGCAGATACGCTATCATCGCGGCTTCGGACATCTTGGGCGGTTCGACCGGCGACCGCTCCGTCGCTCGCTCGCCCGTCAAGCGAGACGTTCGCTCGTCCAGTCGGGACCGGGCGGACGACCAGAGCCGACGGACGGGTTCCGGCCGCTGTGCCCACGCGAACACGAGCGCGAGACAACCGCCGCCGACGAGGAGTTGCAAGAGCGGGGACTCTCGAAGCACCAAGACGGCGAGCGCGAGCGGCGGGAGGCGCGACGTGTGCGAGTAATCGAGCAGGACGGTGCGGTTGTCGGCGATGACCGCGCGGACGAACTCTCGGTTGCCCGGTCGGTCGAGCATCGAGTTTATCATGGCGCTGGAGTCGCCGACGACGAGGACCCGTCCGTCGCCGAAGCGTTCGACGGTGGCGACCGGCAGCGACGAAATCGCCTCGTTGTCGTCCAGTTGCCGATTGCGGTTCGCGTCGAGATAGGCGAACTCGGACGTGCTGACGAGCACGGTCGCGTTGTTCGGCACGACCGCCGTGCCGTAGTTGAGCGTGAGCGACGACACGTTCGCCACGAGCGAGTGATTCGAAACGTTTCCGGCGACCGGCATCACGGGCGAGCGGTACCGTCGTCGGTCGTCACGGATGGGACGGCCGTCGAGGCGCGCCTCCGTCCCGAGGGCCGAGAGCAGTCGATTCGTTTCCGGACCGTAATCGCCCGCCACGAGGAGCGTTCCGCCCTGTCGAACGAACCGGCGGAGACGCGACTGGTCCGTGGCCGAGTAGTTCCCCTCCGGCGAGAGGATAACCGCGACGGTTTCGTTGGGCGAGACGCGCGAGTAGGCGGCGGTGTCGTGGGCGACCAGCGGCTCCGCTCCGCGATCCGTTGCGATGCCGCGGAGCTTGCTCGTTCCGTCCCACGCGCCGTTGTACGCGCCGAACGAGGCGCTCGACGTGGACGAGGCGACGACGAGTCCGACCACGACGAGGAGGACGAGCGCCCCGAGGACGAGCGTCGGCGTCGGGTAGTCGGTCGGCCGTTTCACGCTCAGAACACCCCCGGCGGGAGAATCGCGAGGATTCGTCGGACGACGATGATACCGAAGACGACCAGCCCGAGCGCGATGAACCACTTCAGCCGTCGTCGCCACCGCGGCGTCACGTTGAACGGTGCGGTGAGTTCGACGATGACGAGCAGTCCGATGAGCGAGAGGACGAAGAACAGTTCCAGCGAGAGGGACCCCAACGCCGCCAGTACGAGGAGGGAGGCGAGCATCCACGCGAGTTGACCGTGGATAAATCGTTGGCGACGTTGAGTCGACATCTACAATTAACCACAGGGACCGGACTTACCAAAGTATCGGTCTTCGGTACCCGGTGGGTTGTTCTCGGAGCCGAAATACCTACCATCGTGTCCGAGAAATGAGAGTGTATGTGGCCCTGGGGACACCTCGCTGTCGGCTACCTCTGCTACTCGCTGTGGTGTCGATACCGGAACCGACCGCCGTCGGCGCTCGGCGCGGTGACCGTCGCCGTCGGCACGCAGTTTCCCGACCTGATAGACAAACCGCTCGCGTGGACGTTCGCCTTGCTCCCGACCGGTCGCTCGCTGACCCACTCGGTCTTCACCGCCGGACTCCTGCTCGCCGCCCTCTGGGTCGGCGCGCGACGATACGATAAACGCCTGCCGCTGGGTGCGTTCGCCATCGGCTACCTGAGCCACCTCGCCATGGATACAGTGAAGCCGGTCATGAACGGAAACTTCGGGGATACGAGTTTCCTGCTGTGGCCCGTCCTCTCGCAACCGGCATACTCGACGCCGAAGAGCTTCCTCGCCCACTTTGCGGAGTTCGAACCGACACCGTTCGTCCTCCTCCAGTTCGCGCTCGCGGGAGTCGCGCTGGTCGTCTGGATCCTCGACGGCGCACCGGGATTCGACGAGGTTCGTCACCTGTGGCCGACGACGAGTCGGGAGCGCGTCGGCGAACGATAGCAGAGACGATAGAGAAAGTCGGCTTGGCGCGGACGACGATGCAACGTCCCCGACGATGGCGAACGGGTCGTCGTCGCTGACGCGCGCCGTCCGCTCGCGGCCATCACCACCGCGACTGCCGCGGTCATCACCAGCACCGGACCACTACTCTCTCAGTCGTCCCGAGTTCCAGACGGCGAATCGGTGAGGAAGTCGAACGACGAGTCGGCGGAGCGGTCGAACGGCGAACCGGCGATGGTTCCCGCCGTGGACCCGCCGTCCGCTCTGGTTTCCGTGGCGGTCCCGCTCCTGGCGGGGGACCCGGCCGCCGCCGTCGCCCCGTCCCGAACGTCGAAGTTCGAAACCTGCTCGTGCAGCGACTCGGCGAGGTCGGAGAGATGCTGGACGTTCCCGGACACCTCCGACAACGAAGCGGTCTGTTCCTCGGTCGCCGCCGAGACGGTGCTCGCCTCCGCCGCGGTCTGGTGGCTCACGCTGGCCGCCTCGTCGATCATCGAAACGACCTCCTCGGCGGAGGTGGCCTGCTCGCCGGTGGCGTCGCTGATCTCCCTGATGCCGCCCTCCGCTTGCCGACTGGCGTCCGCGATTTCGTCGAACATCTCGATGGCGTCCTCGATGGTCTCCGAGCCGTTTTCCACGCGGGCGCTCATCGCCCCCATCCCGTCGGCCGTCTCGGTCGTTAGCGCCTGAATATCGGCGATACTGGACTCGATGTCGTCCGTCGCACGCGCGGTCTCCTCCGCCAAGTCCTTGATCTCGTTCGCAACGACGGCGAACCCGTCGCCCGCCTCACCCGCGCGGGCGGCCTCGATGTTCGCGTTCAACGCCAACAGGTTCGTCTGCTCGGCGATGTTGGCGATCATATCGACGATATCGCCGATTTCGGCCATCTCGTCCTCCAGCGTTGCGACTTGCGTGACCGCCTCGTCCGCCCGCGCTTCGATGGCGTGAATCTCGTCGGTCGCCTCGGCGGCGTACTCCTGTCCCGTTTCGCTTCGTTCGACGGCGGTGGCGGCCGTCGCAGCCACTTCGTCCGCGGCCGAGGCGATTTCTTCGACGGTCGCGGAGACGTCGTTCATCTCGGAGAGGACCTCATCGAAGCTCTCGCTCTGGGTTTCCGCGCCGTACGAGATTTCCTCGACGGATTCGGCGACTTCCTCGCTGGCCTGCTCTATCTCCTCCGTGCTGCACGCCACGTCTTCGCTGGACCCCGCTACCTCGTCCGCGATTCGCTGGACGGTTTCGATGCTGTCGCCGAGTTGCTCGATGCCCGCTTCGAGGGCGGCCGTCACGTCGCCGTAGTCGCCCGGGAAGTCAGTCTCGACCCGTTGGTCGAGTCGCCCCTCTTTCAGCCCCTCGCTCGCGGCCGAAATCTGGTCGAAACTCGCCGACAGTTGGTCGGTGCCGTCCGCGAGGTCGTCCAAGACGGTACCGTACTGTCCCGGTCGGTCCGCGTCGATGGCCTGCTCCAGTCGGCCGTCTCTCAGCCCCTCGCTCGCGGTCGAGATCTGGTCGAAACTCGCCGACAGTTGGGCCATCCCGTCGTCGAGGGTATCCAAGACGGCACCGTACTGGCCCGGTCGGTCCGTCTCGACGGAGCGGTCGAGTCGGCCGTTACGGAGGTCGTCGCTCGCGCTCCGAATCTCCCGAAAACTCCGCGAGAGCTGGTCGCTTCCCTCGTCGATATTTCGCATGATTTCGCCGTAAGTGCCGGGGTAGTCGGTCGTGATATCCTGCTCCAGCCGTCCGGTCTTGAGATTGCGGCTAACCCCGTCGAGGTCGGCGAAGACTCCGCGCAAGTTCTCCTGCATGTCGTTGAAGGCATCGACCATTCGACCCAGTTCGTCGTCCTCGGGGTGGTCGTCGAGGTCGGTGTCGAGGTCGCCTTCGCTCGCGGCGACGGCCGCGTCCGAGAGCCGTTCGACCGGCGACGTGATACGACGGGCGACGAAGAGACCGATAGCGATGGCCGCGAGGAACGACAGGCCGGTCAATCCGACGATTTCCAGCTGGCTCGTCCGCGTGGCGCTGTCGGCGGCGGCCACCTGCTCCCCCATCTGCGTTCGAACGGACTGTTTGATGGAATGCGCCTCCGATTCCATCTCGGTTCCCAGCGGGGTCATCTCCCCCGCCACCCGCGTCGCACGGTTCGTCTCACCGGCCGTTCGCGCGTCGAAGAACTGGCTTCCGAGTTCGTCGTACTCCTCGTGCTGGGAGCGAATCGCGGAAAGGCGGTTCGCTTCCTTCGCGCTCAAGTGCGCGGATTCCAAGGTTCGTATCTGCTCGTCGAACCGCTCGCTCGCATCTTCGAAGTCCGCTTTCGCCCCCGATTCCCCGAGTTGCGCGGCCTGAATCGCCCCTTTCTGTTGCTCGATGGCGATTATCACTTCGGCGGCAGCGTCCATCTCTCGTCCGTCCTCGGCGATTTTGTGGGACTCGGTATCGACCGAGGCCACGGCTTCGTACCCCACGGCCCCCGTCACGGCGACCAGTCCGGCGACCAGAACGAATGCGAATATCAGCTTCGGTCTGAGGTCGAAGCCGTCGATCGTCAGTTTATCCAGTATAGACAGACGGGAGTGTGATCTATCGGTCATTGGAAATTCTCGTTTGTCAGCAACCACCCCCGCCACATAAAATATCGCTTCGTGCACACGTCTTACATTTTATATATTCGTCGAAGACAAGTGGTGGAACGAAAGCGGCAAAACGGGACGTCCGGCGACGGCCGCGTCCGAGAGCCGTTCGACCGGCGACGGCGCGATACCGAACCGAATTCGAGGTTTCCGACGAGCGTTCGACACGACCGTTCGACCGCGTTCCGTCGGACGAGCCATGCGCTCCGTGGACGCTATTCCGCGTCCGAGTTCCCCTCCGTGGCGGCCTCGTACACCGTCTTCCGGTCGTCGAAGTAGACCGGCGCGTCGGCGTCGGCTTCGAACCGAACGACGCGCTTCATCGCCTCCCGGCCGTCGTCGACATCCGACCGGAGGTCCTCGGCGAGGGAGACGTACCCGTCGGCCAGCTCCCGAAAGGCGACCATCCGCGCTCGCTTGGCCTCGACGACCGCCCGCGTTTCGTCGAGGTCCGTCTCCAGTTCCGCGACCGCCGCGGCGTCGATGTCGTCTCCCTCCGTGCCGCTGTCGTCGAGACGCGTTCGTATCTCCGCTATTTCCGCGTCGATGTCGTCCAACAGTTCGTCGGCTTCGGACGCCATCGTTTCGACGCGCCCCGAGAGGAGGCCCGCCTGCGTCTCGCAGTACTCGACGAACTCCTCGGGCGACAGCGAACTCCCGTCTTCGTCGTCCATGGTGGACGGTTGGGGTGTCCGATAGAAATCGTTTGGGTCGGTGGACGCGCGGTCAGGGTTTCGGCCGTTCGACGCGTTTTTGCCCCCGTTCCCTGACTCGATCGATGCGCGAGCGAGCGGTCACCCGCGTCTCTCCGACCATCGCGCCGACGAACGCGCCGATGGCGCCGCCGGTGCTCGCCGCGTTTCGACTGATGAACCCGCCGATTGCGCCGCCGATGGCGGCACCGATGGCGGCGTGACGGGCGCGACTCAATGCACGTGTGAGGCGAATGGAACGCATACACATCTACTAGTCGCCGAGACGCATAAATCCACTCGCGGATTCGGGGTGTCGTCGCGGACCTCCGCGAACCGTCATCCCGGATTCGAAAAGAAAGCGGGTCAGAACGCGTCCATCGCGGCGAACGCGTTGCTGATGGGGTGATAACCCGGTTCGACGGCGGTGCCGCGGTTAGGGTCGTCGCGCTCGTTCGTCCGGGACAGGCGCTCGAACCAGTTCCCGTGTTTCGTGTTGACGAAATTCGTCTCGGCGTACTCCCAGAGGCGGTCGTACCACGAGAGATACGCCTCGTTGTCCCGGCCGAGGAGCGCCGCCGCGCCGATACCCTCGGTTATCGCCCAGCCGTACTTGTCCGCGACGACGGGGGACCCGTCCACATCGACGGTGTAGTAGAAGCCGCCGTGGTCGTCGTCCCAGCCCATCTCGGTCGCGTGGTCGAACAGTTCGCGGGCGGACGTTCGAAGCCACGCCTCGTCGCGGACGTCGGCGAGTTGCGACAGGAGCTTCGACCACTCCAGATGGTGACCGGGTTGGTAGCCCCACGGGCGGAACTGGTGGTCCGGTTGGTCCTCGTTGTAACCCATGTCGTGCGTCCAGTCCGAGTCGTAGTGTTCCCAGAGGCGGCCGTCCGTCTCGGCCGCGAGGTCCCGAACGAGACGCTCGGCGATGGAGTAGGCGCGGTCGAGATAGCGCGCGTCCCCGGTCACGTCGTGGGCGACGAGCATGGCCTCGCAGGTGTGCATGTTCGCGTTCAGCCCGCGATACGGGGCGAGGTCGTCCCACGCGCCGTCGGCGCGGTCGGCGTACAGTCCGTGGTCCGGTTCCCAAAAGCGTCGGTCGATGGTTTCGACGGCGCGTCGGAGTTCCTCTTCCGCGCCCGGGATTCCGGCTTCGAGCGCGCGGGCGCTGGCGAGGACGACGAACGCGTGACCGTAACAGTAGCGCGTGTCGTCGGCGGTTTCCCGGCCGCGGAGTATCCAGTCGTAGCCGCGATTCTCGGCGTCCCACTGGTGGTTCGAGAGGAAGGACAGACCGTGCTCGGCGGCCGTCCGGCACCAGGCGGGACCGTCGAGGAGCGCGCCCACGCTGAAGTTGTGGACCGCTCGTGCGGTCGCCACGAGGTGTTTCGTCCGGCCGTCGTAGACGAAGCCGTCCCGTTCGTCGAGCTGGGCGACGTACCCGCCGTAGCGGGTGTCGATGCAGTCGGGGTAGTAGAAGTTCAGAACGCGGAGTATCTCGCGGCGAAGCTGTCGTGGGTCGTGATAGTTCAGGGTCATGCTCGTGGGTTTCGTTGGGTGTGGTTGGGTTTCGTCGGTTATAGTCTGAAAGGGGAGGTTCCCGTTCGAAAGGGGGAATCTCCGTTCGGGAGGGGTGTCTTCGTCTCCGTGAGTATCGCGGTCGGATCACTCGATTCCGCGCCTCATTTCGTCCGTCGATCTCGGGACACGACGACGGCGCGCAAGTCGTTGACGTTGGTTCCCGTCTCGCCGGTTTCGACGAGCGCGTCGTGAGCGGCGAGGAACGGATACACGTCGTGGTTTCGCAACGCGGCGCGTGCGTCGTCGCGGGCCTCGGGCGGAATCGTCTCGTGGTCCGCGATTGCACCCGCGGCGTCCGTGCTCCCGTCCAAGCCGTCGGTGTCGATACTGGCGACGACGATGCCGGGACGGTCGAGTTCGCGCGTCGCGGCGAGGGAGAACTCCTGATTCGGCCCGCCGGTCCCGTCGCCATCGACGGTGACGGTCGTTTCGCCGCCCGAGAGGAGGACGGCGGGCGGGGCGAGCGGATTCCCCGTCGCGGCACACTCGACGCCGATTGCGGCGTGAGTTCTGCCGACCTCGGCCGCCTCGCCGCCGACGCGGGACGAGAGGACGAGCGGGGAGTAGCCCAGGTCCCGCGCCCGGTCGGCCGCCGCGTCGAGCGCCGTCCAGTTGTCCGCGATGACGCGGTTGGTCACGTGCGCGAACGCGTCGGGGTCGTCGTTCCCGGTTGGGGTCGATTCCCGCTCGCGCAGCGCCGTTTCGATGTCCGCGGGAACGCTATCGAGGTTCTCTTCGAGGACCCGCTTCGCGTCCGCGGGCGTCGCCCGACTCGGATACGTCGGCCCGCTGGCGACGACCGACGGGTCGTCGCCGATGACGTCGCTGACGACCAGTCCCACGACGCGGGCGGGAGCGGCGGCACGGGCGAGACCGCCGTCCTTCACGCTCGACAGCGCGCGGCGGACGGTGTTGATGTCGTGGATGTCGGCACCGGAGCGGAGCAGGCCGTCCGTGACCGTCCGAAACGAGTCGAGCGAAATGCCCTCCGCGGGCGAAGAGAGGAGCGCGCTGCCGCCGCCCGAAATCGGCGCGAGCACGAGCGTCTCCGCGTCGGCGTCGCGGGCGGCGGCGAGGATATCACCGGTCGCGTCCCGGTTGCGTTCGCTCGGAAGCGGATGGTCGCCGGGACGAACGTCGATTCGGGTCGTCTCGGCGGGCGAGTCCGTCACCACGATGCCGTCGGTCAGGCGCTCGCCGAGGACGGCTTCGAGGCTGGCCGCCATCTCCCCGGCGGCGTTCCCCCCGCCGAGGACGACGACGCGCGAGAAGTCGTCGAGGTCGAACGTCTCGTCGGCGACGGTGAGCGTCGTCCCGTCTCGGGAGAGCGTTCGACGGACGACGTGCCGCGGACGTGCGGCGTCGATACCTGCGTGCAGGCAGTCGAGCGCGACGGTTTGTGGTGACGGTCGGTCGGTTCGGTCGTGGGTCATCGGTGGTCCGCTCCGTTCATGGTCACGCTTCGGCCGCGTCCCGTGTCAAGAGTGCGGTCAGATACTCCGCGTGGCACCACGCGAGCGGCATGGCGAACCGAACCACGTCGCGGTCATTCGTCTGGACTTCCAAATCGCGATAGGCCTCCCGCATGTGGCCCAGTTCCTCGGCGATGAAGTCGAACGACACGTCGCGCAAGACGTCCTCGTCGAACTCCTTCTCGTAGTCGAGTCCCGTGTCCCACTCGTTCTCCATGAACGCCTCGAACCGCCGTCTGGTCGTGAGGTGTTCGGGGATGTGACCCTCCTCGTTCGCGTAGCGCGCAATCGTCGCCAGTACGTCGTTTCCGCGGTCGAGGTCGCCGTTGGCGAACCGATACTGAGCGTGCCACGCGGTGTACTGCAACCACGGTCCGTTTCCGCCGTGCTGGTGGACGTCGAAGTCGCGGTAGAAGCCCATGAATCGCTGGATACCGCCGATTTCGGGGTCTTCAAGCGCGGTCGCGCTTCGGTTCGCGGCCTCGTGAAGCGCGTCGTCGAACAGGTCTTCGAGGTCGAAGTAGAAGGGAGCGAACAGCGTCACGTCCGGACGAGTGTCGAGGTCGCCCTCCGGCGAGTAGCGTCGCGGTACCTGTGCCGGACTCGTGAACGCGCGTTTCACGCCGCCTTCGAGGTGCGAGCGGAAGCGGTGGATGTCGTCCTCGACGGCCGCGGACTCCTCGGGGAGGAGGGAAAGCGCCCGTTCGATGTCGCGGAGGGCGGACACGAACACGCAGTTGACCCAGAGGGTGTAGCCGGACTCGATGCGGCCCTCGTGGATGCTCGTCGTGCTCTCCACGAGGTGGGCGTTCGGGTCGAAGAGGTCGTCGCGGACGTGCGCGACGGCCCTGTCGGCCGCGTCGATGACCCTCTCCCGGAACGAGGCATCGACCGTCGCCAGCGCGTCGGTCGCATCGAGGGCGAACACGGCGTGCGCGAGAACTCGCAAGCCGTGTCCAACGTTGTCCTCCTGTCGGTAAATTCCGCGGTCGGTGCCGTCGAGCGCGTAGCGCTGTCGCCACTGCCCGCCCTCTTCCTGTGCGTCGAGGAAGAACCGAGCGGCGTCGAGGATGTGCCGTTTGCACTGGTCGGGGCGGATATCAGCCTCGACAGCGCCGAGCCACGCTTTCGTGATGCAGGCGATGTCCCGCGGATAGGCGTAGGGATAGCGGTCGTCCGGGTCGCTCGCCAGCGGCACCGACCCGTCGCAGTCGGCCGGGTACACTAGGTCGTCCAAGACGTCGAGGTGGAACGTCGGGTCGTCGAGGTCGGTCGTCGGCGAATCGTGAATCGCGTTTTCCGTCGTATGGTTTGGCATTTGTCGGTGGAGGGATTAGTTGGAGATGGATGGTCGCTGTGTCTGTTCGTCGGGGAATCCACGCGTCTTGAGAGCGCCGCCGGTGTCCGCGTCGAAGAGGAACACGTCCCGCGGGGAGACGGTCACACCGAGCGTCTCGCCCGGGTTCGGATACGTGTCGGACGGGACGCGGGCCATGAGGTCTCGGTCCGCGATAGAGAGGTGAACGAAGTTGTCGTTCCCTTGGTACTCGGAGACGGTCACGGTCGCGGCGAACGTCCCGTCGGCCGGGTCGTCGGCGAGTCGAACGTCCTCGGGTCGGAGGCCGAGCGTGACCGACTCGCCGTCCGCGAGGGAAACCGCGCCGGACGGAACCGCGGCGAGCGTCGTTCCGCCGTGGCGGAACGCCAGTTCGTCGCCGTCCTCGCGGACCGTCGCCTCGAAGGTGTTCATCGAGGGACTGCCGAGGAATGTGGCGACGAACTCGTTTTCCGGGTGGTCGTAGGCGACTTCCGGCGGCGCGACCTGTTGGAGTTCGCCGTCGTTCATCACGGCGATACGGTCGGCCATCGTCATCGCCTCCGTCTGGTCGTGGGTGACGTAGACCGCCGTGACGCCGAGGTCGGTCTGGAGCTGTTGGAGTTCCGTCCGCATCCGCGCCCGAAGTTTGGCGTCCAGATTCGAGAGCGGTTCGTCGAGCAGGAACACGTCCGGGTCGCGGACGATGGCGCGGCCGAGCGCGACGCGCTGTTTCTGCCCGCCGCTCATCTCGTCGGGTTTGTCGTCCAACAGTTCGGTGATGTCGAGCAGTTCCGCGATGTCCTCGACCTTGCGATTTCGTTCGTCCGCGCTCAAGTCGGTCGAGTGTTTCAGCCCGTAGGCCATGTTCTCGCGGGCGGTCATCTTGGTGTAGAGCGCGTAGCTCTGGAACACCATCGCGATGGAGCGCTCGCTCGGCGCGAGGTGTTGGACCTCGCGGTCGCCGATGGTGATGGTTCCGTCGGTCACCGTTTCGAGACCGGCGAGCATCCGGAGCGTTGTCGATTTCCCGCACCCGGACGGCCCGACGAGAACCAGAAACTCGCCGTCGTCGATGTCGATATCGAGCGAATCGACCGCGACTTCGCGGCCCTGTGCGTCGTCGTATATCTTCGTGAGGTCGGTCAGTTCAAGCGTCGCCATGGGTTTCACCTCCGTGGTCGCAGTCCGCGGTTCGGTTCATCGAATCGCCTCCCCCGTCGCGTCGAACGCGTGGAGTTCCGTGCGGTCGAACGCCACCTCGACGTCCGCCCCCGGGGAAACCCCCTCGGGAAGCGCCCGGACGCGGGCGGTGAAGGTGTACTCCCCACGCGCGAGTTCGAGTTCGTAGGCGTTGCCGAGCGGTTCGATGACCCGCACCGCACAGGTCATCGCGTTCGTCAGGTCGTCCAGGTCGGGTCGGGAGACGTTCGCCACGTCCGCCGCTGGAGTTCGGAGCAGGTGGACGTCCTCCGGCCGAACGCCGAGGGTTTCGGTGTCCGCGGGGAGCGTCGTATCGAGTCGAACCGACTCCCCGTTCGGCAGGAGTTCGACGCCCTCCCCGACGGAGACATCGAAGAAACACATCGGGGG
This sequence comes from Haladaptatus paucihalophilus DX253, assembly GCF_000376445.1. NCBI lineage: Archaea > Methanobacteriati > Methanobacteriota > Halobacteria > Halobacteriales > Haladaptataceae > Haladaptatus > Haladaptatus paucihalophilus. The sequence goes on from NZ_AQXI01000002.1 coordinate 350,202, forward strand.
GTTGCCGATGAATCCGGCGACGAACTCGTTGGTCGGCGTCTTGTAAATTTCCTCGGGCGTCCCGACCTGCTGGAGTTCGCCGTCGTTCATCACGGCGATACGGTCGGCGACGCTCATCGCCTCCTCCTGGTCGTGGGTGACATAGACCGTGGTCGTCCCCAGTTCCTGCTGGAGTTCACGAATCTCGAAGCGCGTCCGAACCCGGAGTTGCGCGTCCAGATTCGACAGCGGTTCGTCCATCAGGAACGCCCGTGGCTCCCGGATGATGGTGCGGCCCACCGCGACGCGCTGTCGCTGGCCGCCCGACAGTTGGCCGGGTTTCTTATCGAGGAGGTCCTCGATTTCGAGCAGTTCCGCCGTGTGCTCGACTTTCGCGTCGCGCTCCTCGTCCGAGACGTCCATCTTCCCGAGCGGGAATTCGAGGTTGCCGCGGACGGTTTTGTGCGGGTAGAGCGCGTAGCTCTGGAACACCATCGAGAGGCCGCGCTCCTGCGGGAGGGTCCTCGTCACCTCCTCGTCGCCGATGTCGATGCGGCCGTCGGTCGGGGTTTCGAGACCGGCTATCATCCGGAGCGTGGTCGATTTCCCACACCCGGACGGGCCGAGCAGGACGAGGAACTCGCCCGGTTCGACGTCGAGCGAGAGGTCCTCGACCGCGAGCACGTCGCCGTACGACTTTTCGATGTTCGAGAGCGAGATACCGGCCCGCTTGGTCTCGACCGCCGAACGGTCCGTTTCGGCGGCGGTCGGCGATTCGTCGTCGATTTCGGTCGTTTCGGAGGACACGGATTAGCCCTCCACCGAGCCGAAGGTGAGGCCCTCGACCATGTATTTTTCAAGATACACGAACATGATGACGATGGGAATGCTCGTCAGCAGCGATGCGGCCATTATCTGTCCCCACACCTGGTGGAAGCCGGACGAGAGCGCGTCCAGACCGATGGGGAGCGTGAACGTCGATTGGCTTCGGAGGAAGATACTGGCGAAGAGGTACTCGTTCCACGCTATCATGTACGTGTAGATGAACACGGCCACGATGGCGGGTGCCGAAAGCGGGAGCGTGATGCGGAAGATGACTTCCAGCCGCGAGTAGCCGTCCATCATCGCCGCCTCCTCGATTTCCGGCGGGACGCTCCGGAAGTAGTTCCCGAGCATGTACAGCGACACCGGCAGCGTCTGGACGAGGTAGGTGATGACCAGACTGCCGAGGTTGTCCACGAGTCCCAGCCAGACGATGATTTTGAACAGCGGCACGACCAGCAGGATGCCCGAGAACATGTACACGAGCAGGACGCCGCGCGAAAACAGCCCCCGTCCCGGATAGTCGAGGCGGGCGAAACTGTACGCGCCGAACGTGGCGACGACGACGGACATCCCCGCGGTTATCACCGAGATGATGAGGCTGTTTTTGAAGTAGGTGACGAACGGGAACGTCTCCGGGCTGAAGACGCTCTGGTAGTGTTTCAGCGTCAGGTCTTGTGGCACGAACGACGGCGGGAGCGAGTAAATCGCGCTCTCCGGCATGAAGCTCGTGACGACCATCCAGTAGAACGGGAGGAGCGAGACGAACAGCGTGAGCGCTATCGCCCCGTAGAACACGACCCGTTCCCACAGGCTGGTTTCGATGCGACTTCGCCCGAAGGCGTTACCGAATCCCTCGGACACCGTAGCGAGTATTGTCTGTATCATGTGTTACCACTCCAGAATCCAGCTGACGTACATGAGCACGAACAGCATGAGCGCGACGAACAACACCATCGCGATGGACGCCGCCTGTCCGTGGTTGTAGTTGGCGAACGCGGTCTGGTAGGCGTACAGCGACAGCGTGTTGACCTTCTTCGTCAGCAGCCAGATGTCGGCGAACTTGTTGAAGTTCCAAATCCAGCGGAGCAGGAAGACGGTTGCGAGGACGTACTTCAACTCGGCCAGCGTGATGTCCTTGAACCGGGCGATGCGTCCCGCACCGTCGATTTTCGCCGCCTCGTACATGTCGCTCGGAATCGCCTGCAGTCGGGCGATGATCATCAGGAACGCGAACGGGAAGTAGCGCCACGCGTCGAAGGCGATGACCGTCCAGAGCGCCGTCTTCCCGTTGTTGAGCAGGTCGATGTTCCCCGAGTAGATGCCGAGGACGTTGCTGAGGAAGTACGGAACCATCCCGTACAGCGGGTCGAGAAGCCACTGCCAGACGTAGGCCACCGCGATGAGCGGGGCGACGTACGGCAACAGCATGAGGCCGCGGACGAGGCGACGGCCGCGGAACTTCCGGTTAAACAGGATGGCGACGCCGAGTCCACCGGCGGTGGCGAGCACGTCGCTGAACAGCGTGAAGATGACCGTCGTCTTGAGCGCTGCCCAGAACTCGCCGCTCGAAAGGAGGGTTCGGTAGTGTTCGAGACCGACCCACGTGGGGGACGCGTCGGGCGACAGGGGGACGTTGGTAAAGCTCAGGTACACGTTGTACAGGACGGGATACACGATGACCGCGGCGACCAGCAGGAGCGCCGGTGCGATGAGCAGGTAGCCGAGGATGGCCTCCTTCTGCTCGACGGTGTAATCGCCGTCCAGCGACAGCTTCGTACGATTTGCTAAACTCATGAGTGAAATGGGGTCATGGTCGATTTCGAGCGACCGATTATTCCGAGATGGCGTCGCGCATCTTCTTCGCCTGTTCTTTCGCGACCGTATCGGCGCTCTCGCCGTCGGTGACGCGCGAGATGGCGTCCGCGATGAGGAACTTGTTCGTGATGTTGCCGAGTTCCGGGAACGCCTTGCCGTCGACGTAGCCGAATCGTTCGATGTTCTCGAAGGCGGCCGACACGTCCTCGACGGTCGAACCCCACGCCTTCAGCGTCTCGTTGTCCTTGAACTCGTCACTGCTCGCGGTTTTCTTGAGGACGGGGTTCATTCCGCCGGGGGCCATGTGGAGCCACTCGACGTACTTCTCGTCCATCATGTATTCGGTCAGTTCCTTTCCGGATTCGAGTTGGCCGTCCGAGGCCGACTCGAAGAGATTGAGACCGACGATTTGACCGAACGAACTCTTGCGCTCGTGTTCGACGTACGGGGCGAATCCGGTGTCCTTCACCATCTTCTCGCCTTTATCCACGATGTCGCCCATGATGAACGTCGAATACTGGATGATGTGACACTGCTCGTTGAGGTACGTGTTGTTCGCCGTCTTCCAGGTGTCCTTGCCCGGCGGCGTGTACTTCGAGAGTTTACCGTAGAAGTCGAGCGCCTCTATCATCTCCTTGCTGTCGAAGACGATGTTGCCCTCCTTGTCGAACACGCGTGCGCCGTTCGAGCGGGCGAAGGGCGTGAAACACTGGCGGGCGAACGCCGTCTTCTTCGTGCCGACGACGATACCGTACTGATTGTCGTCCGGTTTGTGGAGCGCTTTCGCCGCCTTCAGCATGGTGTCCCACGACGTCGGCTGTTTCAGGTCGTTGTCCTCCAAGACGCTCTTTCGGAACCACATTCCCTCGACCCAGCCGTACATCGGAATCGAATAGTGGCCGCCGTCGGGCGCTTTCGTGAGGTCGAGCGCGCCCTTGTAGAACTTGTCCTTGCCGATGGAATCGATAACGTCGTCCGCAGCTTTCGTCGAGAGGAGACCACCGCTACCGAGTTTTTGCATCGGCGAGAGGCCGAATTCCGCGACGGTCGGAAGCGTGTCGGAGGCGCGCGCCGACGAAATCCGGGTCGGCAGGTCGTCCTCCTTGACCGCGTTCATCGTGACCGCCGCTTCGTGGTCCGATTCGAAGGATTTGAGCACGTCCTTGATGACCTTCTGTCGGTCGTTTTCCACGTTGCTCGTCCAGAAGGTGACGTCCTTCGAGCCACCGTCGCCACCACTGCCGCCGAGACTGCCGAGACAACCCGCGAGAGCAGTTACGCCAGCCGCTCCGCCGAGTGATTTCAGCACCGTACGCCGCGTTTTTTCCCCGTGTTTGTGGTCGCCTGTCATAGGAGCTCTGTCCTACTCAACCATGAAGAATAAGACATATATAAATCTTGCTCATGAGTTTGATACAGGAGTGAATATGAGAATTCGCACGGTCGGTACGACGCACGATTCCGAGAGACAGTTACAACATTCAACACGATAGGATGGGAAGGGACACACAGATGGACACCGACGAACTTCGCAACGGACTCCGAGAGGCGGGGCTCTCGACCTACCAAATCGACGCGTACGTCGCTCTATTGAACCTCGGGAGCGCGTCGGCGACGTCGCTCGCGGAACAGGCGGACGTTCCGCGGTCGCGGATTTACGACGTGCTCCGGGACTTGGAGGAAGAGGGCTACGTGGAGACGTACAAACAGGACGCGCTTCGAGCGCGCGCCAGAGAGCCGACGGAGGTACTACAGAAACTCCAGTCGCGGGCGGAGACCCTCTCGAACACGGCGACCGAGATTCAAAATCGGTGGCAACAGGCGGGTGTGGGTGGGCACCGCATCAGCGTCCTCAAACGGGTCGAGACGGTCATCGAGCGGGCCGAGGAGGCGATACGAAACGCGACCAGCCAAGTACAGCTATCCGTGACGCCCGAACAGTACGAAGAACTCGCCCCGGCCCTCGAAGCCTGCTACGAAAACGGCGTCTTCGTCTCCGTATCGTTCAACACGAGTCACAAACTTCCGAGCAAACTCCCGTCGGAGGAGGAGTTGTCCGGCGTCGTCACGGAGGCGCGCCACCGCCACCTCCCCGCGCCGTTTCTCGCGCTCGTCGACCGAAAGATAACCTGCTTTGCGCCGCACATGGAACCGGTCGAGCAGTACGGCACGGTGTTCGAGGACGAGACGCTCTCGTACGTCTTCCACTGGTATTTCGAGGCCGCGCTCTGGGAATCGTGGGCCGTCGTCCACACGTCCCACAGCGAGACGCTCCCGGCGGAGTACGTGAACATCCGGCGGTGCATCCGCGACATCGCGCCGCTGCTCGGCGAGGGGGCGACCATCACCGCGACCGCGAGAGGGCGGGAGATGGGGAAACGAAACACGGTGGCGCTCACCGGCGAAATCACCGACGTGCTGTACGCCAACGGCGACCTCCGGGACGGGGAAGCGACGCCATCGCTCTCCTCGCTCGCGGGACAGGCGACCATCGTCATCGAGACGGACGACGGGGAGTACGGTATCGGCGGGTGGGGTGCCGTGCTCGAGGACATGGAAGCGGACAGGATCATCATCGAAAAGGTGAGCTACCCTGACGACGAGGAGGACGCCTGATGCTTCCCGACGACTGTGCGCTCGCCATGGACTCCGGCCGACAGGTAATCGTCGATTCGAGGGGGGACGTCACTCCGAAGACGCCGGAAACCGGCGTGTACGAGTCCGACCATCGCTACCTCTCGACCCTCGAAATAGGGGTCGGAGACGCCGACGAGTGGACCGTCCTCGGCCGCGACTCCCGCGAGCGCGGCGTGACGACGACGCTCGCCAGCCCGACGGTCGGCACCGGTCGCGGCGACCAACGGCCGTGGACGCTCGAAAAACGCGTCGAACTCACGGAGACGGGCGTGACGGCCACGGCGCGACTCACGAACAACACCGCCGATACGCGGGAGACGACGGTCGCGTTCGAACTCACCCCCGATTTCGGCCACGTCTTCGAGATTCCGTCGTTCTTCTCGCCGCGCGAGCGCCAAGACAGGCCGGTTTCGGTCGAACGGCACCCGAACGGGTGTGCGTTCGTGGGAACCCTCGCGGACGGGACGGAACGGCGCGTGACGGTCAGTTCGGACTCCAGCATCGAGACGACGAGTACCGACGATTCGGCGACGGTTTCGACCGACGTGGCGGTCGCACCCGCTTCGACGCGGACGGTCGAACTCGACATCGACCTCCCGGACGGGGCGCGGAACACGCCCGAAATCGACGCGGGTATCGACTGTCCGCGGTACGGTCGGCTCATCGACCGCGCCGCGGAAACGCTCGGGGCGCTGATGCTTCCGTGCGGCGTCCCGGCCGCAGGCGCGCCGCGATTTCTCGCGCCGTTCGGCCGGGATTCGCTGCTCGTGAGCTACCAACTCCTGCCGTTCGATTCGAGCGTCGCGGAGCGAACGCTCCGGTTCTTGGCCGACGAGCAGGGAACGGAAACCGACGACGCGACGCTCGAAGCACCCGGCCGAATCATGCACGAGAAGCGCCACGGCGACCTCCCCGCCATCGGCGAGAGCGTTCGAACGCCGTACTACGGCACCATCGACGCGACGCCGCTGTTCGCCGCGTTGTTCGCGGATACCGTGGCGGAGACGGAGGACGAGACGCTGTTCGGTTCGGTGTATCCCCACGCGAAATCGGCCGTCGAGTGGACGCTCGCCGAGTTGGACGACGAGGGATTCCTCTTCTACGAACCGCACGACCACCCGCTCGGTCTCGCCCATCTCGGGTGGAAGGACAGCGCGGAGGCGCTCGCGCGGCCGGACGGGACGCCCGCACAGGGATCGGTCGCCCTCGCGGAGGTGCAGGGGTACGTCTTCCGCGCGCTGACGCGGTTCGGGCCGCTCGCGGAGCGGGCGGACGATTCGACGCTCGCGGCGGAGTGCGAGGTGGCCGCGAAAACGCTCGCCGAATCGTTCGAGAAACGGCTGTGGCTCCCCGAGGAGGGGTGTTACGCGCTCGGTATCGACGACCGAGGAGTCATCCCGAGCGTGGCGTCGAATCAGGGCCACGCCGTCTGGGGCGGGTTGGGAAGCGACGACCGGGTCGCACGAGTCGCAACCCGGCTGACGGACGACGACGTGCTCACGTCGGCGGGGCTCAGGACGTTCGCGTCGTCGCACGACTCGTTCGACCCGCTCTCGTACCACCGCGGGAGCGTCTGGCCCCACGACACCAGCATCGCCGCGATGGGATTCGCGGAGCGCGGCCACCACGAGACGGCCGAAGCGCTCGCCGTGCGGGGACTCGACGCGCTCGCCGACACGGTTCGGACGGACTTCCCGGACCGGTTCGGCTTCCCGGAACTCATGGTCGGCTTCGACGGGGACGTATCGGCGGGGACGGTCCGACACCCGGACGCCTGTATTCCGGCGGCGTGGAGCGCCGGGAGCGTGTTCGGCTTTCTGCAGAGTGTAGCGCTCAACCGGGAAACGGCGGACGCGATAGCCGAGTTGGTTCGGTAGTCAGGCCGAGCGGCGAACGACGACGAGGAGTATCGCCGCGACCAACGTCATCCCGGCCAACAGTTCCCAGCCGGTTCCGTACCCCGACCGTTCGACGAGCATTCCGAAGATGGGCGGGGCGACGAGTCCGCCGACGTTGATGGCGGTCTGCCCGCCCGCCGTCGCGGCCCCGATGTCGTCGCCGTTGACGAGTGTGCTCAGACAGGAGTAGAACACGCCGGTCGAGCCGTAAATCGAGAGGCCGAGTCCGGCGAACACGACGAGCGCGACGGGGAACGAGGGGCTTCCGGCGGCGAGTGCGCCGAACAGGACGACACCGGTCGCAATCTGGACGAGCGCGACGGTCGCCGACCCGCGGGCACCGCCGAGCCTGTCCGCGGCGGTTCCGGCACCGATTCGTGCGGCACTTCCCGTGACCTGGGTGAGCGCCAACACGATACCGCCGACGGCGGTCGTTTTGCCGAGACCGTCCACGACGTAGAGGACGATGTACCCGAGCATGGCGAAGATGGACGCGCCGAGGAAGAACCCGGCGACGACGAGCAGCAGGTACGGCACGTTCGACCGGAGTTCCGAAAAATCCGGCAGCGACAGCTGGCCGTCGCCGGACGACCCGCCGTAGACGGCGGCGAACCCGAGCGCGTAGCCACCCGCGAGCACCGCGATGACCCAGAATCCGAGCTGCCACGCCGCGACGGCGGCGACGCCGGTGATAACGAGCGAGGCGACGGCGCTCCCGGCCGTGACGCCGACCTGTTTCAGTCCCATAGCGAGGTTCTGCCGACCGTCCGGCGCGCTGGTGATGATGCCCCGGTTCGACGCGGGCATGGCCGACGAGTAGGCCGCACCCAGCGCGAGGCCCGCCACGAGCAACAACGCGTACGATGACGCGACGGAGACGCCGACGGTGGCCACGGCGAGCGCGACCAATCCCACGACCATCACGCGTTTCTCGCCGTAGCCGTCCACCGCGGCACCGCTCGGGAACAGCGCGAGCGTGTAGCCGAACAGCGCCGCCGTCAGGAAGAAGCCGACGCTCGACGCCGACAGGGAAAAGGCGTCGCGGACGATGCCGGTTGCGGCGAAGATGCTGTAGTAACAGAGGCTCGCCGCCGTTTGCCACCCGGTGACCGTCGCAACGGACCGCCAATTTCTCGACACGAAGGTAGATTCCTCGGTCGAAAATCGCCCGGCGGCGCGGTAAGCGTGACGACTCGGGAAAACGATGCCTCGTTTCGACGGCCACGAACGGCGGCGAAAGGGGAGACGGATTCCGGTTTCCAGACCACTTATCGACGTCTGGGGCGTTACCCGAGGTGCTATGTCAGAGTCGATGCGAGCAGTCGAAGTCGCCGAACCGGGCGCATCGTTCGAACTCGTGGAGCGGGAGATTCCCGAACCGAGTGGCACCGAAGTTCGCGTCGAAGTCGAGGCGTGTGGCGTCTGTCACAGCGACGCCTACGCGAAAGAGGGCGGCTATCCCGGTCTCTCCTATCCGCGAATCCCCGGGCACGAAATCGTGGGGCGCGTCGATGCGGTCGGCGAGGACGTGGAACTGTGGGAGGAGGGCGACCGCGTGGGTGCCGGATGGCACGGGGGACACTGTTTCACCTGCGAAGCCTGCCGTCGCGGCGAGTTCCAGCAGTGCGAGAACGCAGACATCCACGGCGTGACGGTCGACGGTGGCTACGCCGAATACGCGGCGGTCAACGCCGAGGCGCTCGCCCGCGTCCCCGACGAACTCGACGCGACCGACGCCGCCCCGTTGCTCTGTGCGGGAATCACGACGTACAACGCGCTCCGACACACCGACGCCCGACCGGGCGATCTGGTCGCGGTGCAAGGCATCGGCGGCCTCGGTCACCTCGGCGTGCAGTACGCCCGACAGGCCGGGTTCGAAACGGTGGCCATCTCGCGCGGCACCGACAAGGAGGAGTACGCCCGCGAGTTGGGTGCCGACCACTTCATCGATGCGAAGGCCGACGACCCAGCAGAAGAGCTACAGAAACTCGGCGGTGCGAAGGTCGTCCTCGCGACTGCGCCGAACGCCGACGCGATTTCCTCGGTCGTTCCGGGCCTCGGCACGGACGGGGAAGTCGTCGTCGTCGGCGTTCTCGTCGAACCCATCGACGTTTCCGGGGCCGCCCTCGTCGGAAGTCGCGGCGCGGTCCGGGGATGGGCGTCCGGGCACGCCCGCGAGTCACAGGACACCTTGGAGTTCAGCGCGCTCCGCGACATCACGCCCGAAGTGGAGACGTTCGACCTCGCTGACGCCGACGAAGCCTACGAGCGGATGATGGAGAACGAAGTCAGATTCCGCGCCGTGCTGGAACCCTGAGAACGAGCGGTCGCCCGGTCCGCGACGCTCGTCTCAACGGGTTTCAGACGGGAGCCGAGGACGCACCGGACTGAGACCCTCTGCTCTCTGGGGCTGGACAGTGTTGTTGCCCAATAATACTGAGCACACATACTATTCAGAACTACTGACCAGACATACTGGCCAGCAATATTGGAAAAGAATATCGACCGTTCGGACTGAGCGAGACAGTCCGTCGGTCAGACTCGATTCGGCACTAGTCGAGTCCACGCTCGGAGGGAAACGACCGCCGATTCGAGCGAGCGTAGCATCCGACAGAGAGCGGTTATAAGGCGTTAAACAACCATACACGCGAATATACTGAGTAGTAAAACTATCCAACAACACCATTCAGCGATACCGAATAACAATACTGCTCAGAAACACCAACCACAGAGACCATTCCGACGGTATCGAGAGAGGCACTGCCCAACAGCACTGAGCAGGCACAACGACCAGGGATACTATTCAACAGTACTGAGCGTTGTTACTGCTCAGTAATACTGCCCGGTGCGTCTGACTAGTGTTTTTATGGGTTGCTTACGATAGGGTTCCTGTATGATTCCGTACACGGTTTGGTCGGAGGCGGGAGGCGTCGGGAAGACGACGTTCTCCGTGAACCTCGCGGCGGCGCACGCGCGGCGCGGACAACAGGTCCTCGTCATCGACATGGACCCGCAGGAGGGCGGACTGACACACCACTTCGGCGCGGACGACTACCGGTCGGACGCGAACGTGGACAACATCGTCCGGCACATGGTCGAACGACCGAAGGGCGAGTTCGCCGACCTCGTGATGAACGTCGGCGAGAACCTGGACCTCGTTCCGGGTCACAACATGCTCGGCTCGCTCGAACAGAACCTCACGCGCGCGGCCGAGATGGAACAGTCGATGCACGACGCGAACTACCGCTGGCCGAAGGAGAAGCAACTTCGGCGTGTGCTCGCCGACGGGGGCGTCCCGGACGAGTACGACGTGCTCATCATCGACCCCCCGGCGACGGTCGGACAGCACATCTACAACTCGATTTACGCGACGTCGAACCTGCTCATCCCGGCTGAACTGAGCGCGAAAGGCGAACAGAGCGTCGAGGGGCTTCGGGACGTGGTGAACAACATCGAAGAGACGCTCGGCGACATCGAAGTCGGGATTCTGGGAGTCGTTCCGAACAAAGTCAGCGGGACGAACGTCCAGCAGTCGGTGATGGACGAGCTCAACGAACAGGAACTCCCCGTCGCACCCGTCTCGATACGGGAGCGCGGCTCCATGCTCGGCGAAGCGTGGCAAAACCAAGTGAGCATCTTCGAACTGGGTGAGAGCGAGGACTACCGCGACCTCCGGGAGTACGAGGAGACGACGCTCGAAAAGTTCGACGAACTGGCGGCGTACATCTCGGAGCAGTTCGTGACACAGGAGACGGTAGCATGAAAACCGGCGCATCGGATCCCTTCGGCGACGACGGCGGAAACGAGATTTCGGAGTCAGAATCGACCGACTCGGAGACGACGACCGAGGAGACCACCGAGTCAGCAACACCAGATAATAATACTAGCCAGATTAACCGAGCAGACCTACCACTCATACTTCGTCGTGATACCGTCAAGGACGAGCGCGAAAGCGTCCACCAACTGTTCGTGCAGGACTCCACGGACGGGCGCGCCAAGGACGCCGAGCGCGAGTTGGAGTCTATCATCGGCGACGACATCTACCGACTCGACGCGCGGGAGGCCATCTATCTCGCGGGCATGCGGAACCTCGATACCGCGGCGGACATCCTCCGCGAGTGGGGCTACGACCTGTAGTTCGTCCCGCGGCGTTCCTTCCATTCCGGTAGCCACAAAGAGAAAATAGCACCGCGGTGAACACGACGGCCATGGCAACGCTCGGTGAGGAAGACGAGGGGAAGTTCCTGATGGACGGCGACGGTGAACAGCTCGGAATCGTAACGGAAGTCAAGGACAACACGGCCTACGTGGACCCCGACCCCAGCCTCGGCGAAGCGTGGGTGGAGTCGTTCGGATGGGGGAGCATCAACGAAGACGACCTGAGCGTCCCCGGCAACGTTATCGACACCGTGACCGACAAGGAACTCCGCATCGAGAAAGAACTCTAACTCGAAACCGTCGACGACAAGCGCGTTCAGGTACTCGGACTCGGAGAACCCTGTTCGACGCTCGGTTCGAGGGCGTGACCGGTGATGGTTCTGAGCCGGTCGGTGAGGCGTTCGATTTTGGACTCGCCCGTGAGCGCGACTTCGAGGACTTCGCTGATGTGCGAGACGGGGATGATTTCGACCATCTCCTCGTACTCTTCTTCTATCATCACGTCCTGCTCGTTGGCCTTCGGGATGATGACTGTCTTGATACCCGCTTTCGCGGCCGCCTCGATTTTGTGCGTGACGCCGCCGACCGGGAGCACGTCGCCGCGGACCGACAGCGAACCGGTCATGGCGATGCTCTGGTCGATGGGGATATCTTCGAGGGCGCTGATGACCGCGGTGGCCATCGTCACCGACGCGGAATCACCCTGGACACCCTCGTAGGCTTGAACGTACTGGATGTGGATGTCCTTTTTCGCAATCTTCTCGTCGCTGAACTTCTTGATGATGGCGCTGACGTTCTGGACGGCCTCCTCGGCGATGTCCTGCAGTTTCCCGGTGGCGATGACCTGACCGGAACCCTGTGAGGGCGCGATTTCCGCCATGACGGGCATGACGATGCCGCTGTCATCGCCCATGACGGCCAGACCGTTGACCCGTCCGACCACGTTGCCGTCCGACACCGTGAGTTCGTAATCCTTCCGGCGCTCGATGTAGTTGTCGGCTATCTGTTGCTCGATGGAGCGCGAGCGCTGTTTCGCCTGCAGCACGTGGTCGCGCGTGGTGTTCTCGGCGTCCTCGGCGCGGGCGATGTCGCCCGCAACGCGGACGAGGCCACCGAGGTCACGCAGCTTGAGTGTGAGGTGGTCCTTGCGCATCGCGCGGCGCTGGGCATCGTGAACGACTTCTCCGATAGCGTCGCGCGTGAAGTGCGGAAGGCTACCGTCTTTTTCGACTTCTTGGGCGACGAAGCGCGCGTACTTGCGGCGCATCTCCGGCGTGTCGTCGATAGTATCGTTCATGTAGACTTCGTACCCGTATCCCTTGATACGGCTCCGGAGCGCCGGGTGCATGTTCTCCATGGCGTCGAGGTTCCCCGCCGCGACCATCACGAAGTCGGTCGGAACGGGTTCCGTGTGCACCATCGCACCGGACGAGCGCTCGGACTGACCGGTGATGGAGAACTCGCCCTCCTGAATCGCCGTCATCAGCTTCTGCTGACTGCGGATGTCGAGGGTGTTGATTTCGTCCACGAACAGCACGCCCTTGTTCGCGCGGTGGATAGCGCCGGGTTCCACGCGGTCGTGGCTCGGCGTCTCCATGCCGCCGGACTGGAACGGATCGTGGCGCACGTCGCCCAGCAGCGCACCAGCGTGGGCCCCCGTCGCGTCCTCGAACGGGACGGTCTCGGTATCGGCGTTATCGACCAGCAGGTTCGGAATCACGGCGTTGGTCCCGCGCGAACCGTAGTTGAACATGAGATAGACGACCGCGACCGCGATAGCGCCCAACAGCAAATCTTTGGCGAGAAAGATGGCGTAGCCGCCGATGATGGCGATGAGCGTCCACATCAGGAACGTTCGCATCCGATTGCGTTTCCGTGCTTCCTCCCTGTGGGCGTTGATTATCTGTCTCCCCTTTCCGGCGGGCACGGTGCGGACTTTCGGCTCGTTCCCGTCGTCGGGGTTGTGATAGACGAGGACGTCCTGGAGTTCCTCCTTCGGGAGAAGTTGGCTCATCGCCTTCGCCAGCATCGATTTCCCGGTCCCGGGCGACCCTATCATCATCACGTGACGGCGCTGTGTGGCCGCTTTCTCGACGATATCTCGTGCCGTATCTTGACCGATGACCTGATCGACCAGTCGGTCGGGGATGGGAATCGCTTCGGTCGTTTCGACGTCGAGTCCTCCGAGAAGGTCGTCGTCGGTTTCGGGGTCGAAATCGTCGGCGATCAGCGAGGCGTCGATGTTTTGCCCGAGAGCGTCATCCGCCGCGGGGGTCGGCGTGGAGGACGGGTCGTCGTCGGAGACAGGCCGTGAACCACCTCGTCCGTCCGATTCGGAACCATCATCGGCAGGTACGGGCACCGTTTCGGACGTGGAGGGGTCGTCGGTGTCGTTTGGATTACTCATTCTACTATATCGTTGATACAACGCCCGGGACGATAACAGATATACTTTCTGAAAGGAATGGCGTTTCATTGATATTTTCGGGGACGGCCAATTCCGACCGTACGCGCGAGGTACGGCGGACGACGATGAATCGACACCACGAACCGAGCCGACGGCACCCTGAAGTGACGAACGATGAGACAGGAGGAGCGTGGACGGCCGGGACGTCGGGTGCCACCTGTACGAAGGAGACGAGGACGAGACGAATTCCGAAGCGGACGGGGAGTGCTGACACACCTCAGCTATCTTCATGGCGGTTCGACGTCTCGAATCGGACAGAGAATGCCTATCGAGTTGAACGGGTCACGAACGACCGCTCGCGTGATGGTCGAGGACGAGCGCCTCGTCGAATCGGGCTGCCTGAACCAGATTCAGGAACTCATCGACCACCCCGCGTTCACCGAACCGGTGCGGATAATGCCGGACACGCACTGGGGCGCGGGTGCACCCATCGGATTCACGATGCCGCTCCCGGACCGCGTGGTGCCGAACATCGTCGGCGTCGACGTGGGATGCGGGATGTGCGCGACGAACCTCGGCGACGACCTCCCGCTCGCGCACGCGAAGCGCGAGCGGCGGGTCCGCGACGTCGTTCCGATGGGCCGCGAGGTCCACGACTACGACGACGCACCGCACCTCGTGAACGAGTTCCCCTTCGAACGGGCGAACGAGGTTTTCGAGCGATTCGACGCCGCGTACCGGGAACGATTCGGTCGGGCCATCGACCCTATCTCGTTCGACTTCGACGGCTACGGCGAGTCGTACTTCAAGTCCCTCTGTGAGCGCGTCCTTTCGGGGCAACGACAGGGGATGGGCTACGTCATCAAGAGCGCCGGGACGCTCGGCGGCGGCAACCACTTCGTGGAGTTCGCCCGCGGACGCGAGTCGGACGACTACTGGCTCGTCATCCACAGCGGGTCGCGCTACCTCGGCAAGGCCGTCGCCGAGTACTGGCAAGGGCGCGCCTCGGACTACCGCGCGGCCGACCAAATCCGGGACGCGATTCCGGACGGCTACGAGGAGTTCCTCAAGTTCGACCCAGAAACCACCGGCGACGGCGAACTGTTCACGTGGGTCACGGGTGGCATGGGCGAATCGCACATCCGAGCGGAGCGCGTCCGAGAAGCCTTCGACGGCGGCGACATCGAGGACGCCTTCGACGCGCTCTCGGGGTCGAACCTCCGCCCCGACGGGGAGCGAAACGACGACCTCGATTGGCTGGATGGGCGGGAAGCACACGGCTACTACGTGGACATGCTGTTCGCCCAGCAGTACGCCCGCTGGAACCGCGAACTGATGAGCGACGCCATCTGCGACGCGCTCGACGTCGAACCCGTCGAGCGGTTCCAATCGACGCACAACTACATCGACTTCCGCGACATGACGATTCGGAAGGGCGCGACGCCCGCCCGCGAGGGCCAGCGACTCGTCGTCCCGTTCAACATGGCCGACGGCTCCATCATCGCTCGCGGAAAGGGCAACGAGGAGTACCACTCGACGGCGCCGCACGGTGCGGGCCGGACGATGAGTCGCGGCGACGCCTTCGAGACGATTTCGATGGACGAGTTCGGCGAAGCGATGGACGGCATCTACTCCGAGTCCGTCGTCGAGTCGGTGCGCGACGAAGCGCCGATGGCGTACAAACCGGCGGACGCGATTCGAGAGGCAATCGAGCCGACCGCTGACGTTGTGGAGCGGTTGGACGTGGTGCACAACCTCAAGGCGAAGTAGACCGGGTTCGAGGCCGGGTTTTGTTGTGTGAGAATTGCTTTTCAGGTGTTTCGTTACGAGCTGGGTTCGGTCGTTCCGGAATTGCAGTTGCAAGAGAAGCTGTCCGCGAACGCTCGGCCCAGTTCAGTCCATCCACACACCGCACTACTTGTCCTCCTTCACGCGCCGTTCGGCTGACCGGTATCGCCCAGCCCGTCCGTGGTCGGTGGCGCGCGCTGACGGGACGGTTCGACCGAAAAACGTAACGTCACCGGCGACTCGCCGTGAAACCCCACCACGGTCGGTAGCGGGCCGTTTCCTATTCCACCGGTTCGAACACGGGCGCTGGCATGCCGTCCAGTTCGACGGTATCCGCGAACTCGACGGACGCGCCGATTTCGACGCCCTCATCGCCACGGATACGTCCCATGAGCTTCGTCTCCCCGAGGTCGATGACGCCGACCTGATACGGCCCCTCGAATCCCACCGGCGGGACGGTTATCGTCGTCTCGCTGTGAACGGTGCCGGTGGTCGGCAGGGAGCAGGTATCGAGGATTCTGTCGCCACAATCGATGCAGGCGCGTTTGGGCGTCGCGGTGACGTGCCCGCAGGACCGGCATTCGAGTCCGACGAGTTCGCCGTCTTCGAGGCGGTCCCGCCAGTCGGCGTAGGCCAGCGGCCCCGATTCCGACGTTCGGTCCCCGCTCATGCTCGTGCCTCCAGAACGGTGACGACGGTCGTCGCGGCGTCGCCGCCGAGGTTGTGCGCGACTGCAGTTCGTGCGTCATCGACCTGCCGGTCGGCGGCGTCGCCGCGGAGCTGTTCGGTCAATTCCACGAGTTGGGCCGTCCCCGTGGCACCGATGGGATGGCCCTTCGCCTTGAGGCCGCCGCTCGGGTTGACGGGCATCTCGCCGTCGATGTACGTCTCGCCGTCGGCCGCCGCACGCCCGCCGGTTCCGTCCTCGAAGAGGCCGAGCGCCTCGATGGCCAGCACCTCTGCCCCGGTGAAGCAGTCGTGGACCTCGGCGACGTCCACGTCGTCCGCGGTGATTCCTGCCTGTTCGTAGGCTTCGGCGGCCGCGTCGCGGGCCGCCCGGGTTTCGGGAAGCGACGCCTTGTCCGCGAGCGGCACCGCGTCGGTTCGGTGTCCGACGCCGGTCACGGAAACCGGTTCACCGGTGAAACTGTCGGCGAGGTCGTCCGAGACGACGAGGACCGCCGATGCGCCGTCGGAGAACGGGCAGCAGTCCATCAGGTGAAACGGGTCCGCGATGATGGGGGTTTCGAGCACCGCCTCGACGTCGGTGTCGCGGCCGAAATGCGCCTTCGGGTTGAACTGGCCGTGGTGATGGTTCTTGACGGCGACTTCGGCGAGTTGCTCTTCCGTCGTACCGTACTCGTGCATGTGTCGCTTCGTCAGGAGCGCGAATACGCCGGGGAACGTCAACCCGGTCGGTTGTTCGTACTGGCGGTGGGATGCGCCCGCGAAAATTCGGGTCATCTCACCGGTTCCGAGGCCCGTCTCGGGGGTACAGCGCTCGACGCCGCCGACCAAGGCGACGTCGTGGACGCCGGATTCGACCGCCTGCACGGCGTGTTTGAACGCGTTCGAGGAGGTCGCACAGGCGTCCTCGAAGCGCTGACAGGGGATTCCCTGCAACCCGATGTGGGTCGCCAGCTTCGGCGCGAGGTGGGTGTCGGATTCGGTCTGGCCGCCCAGCGCGTTGCCGAGGTAGAAGGCGTCGATTTCGTCGCCAGCGATGCCCGCGTCGTCCATCGACGCGAACGCGGCGTCCGCAAACAGTTCCTCCAACGGTTGGTCGTGCGGGCCGAACGAAGTCATTCCGCCCCCGACGATGGTAGCTCGTGTCACTATACTCACCTCTCTCGGGGAGTGTCAATAATCCACCGCCCGCCGTCGGGCGACGAACGCGAAACCGAAACCGGTCAGTTCTCCCCGTCGTCGCCGGTCAACCGCGCGAGCGTCTCGGCGGACACCCCGGCCTCCCGGAGGACGGATTCGGTGTGTTCGCCGTGGTTCGGAAGCCGAGTCGGAACCGACCGCTCGTCGGATTCGAAGGCCGGGAAGCCGATTCGCGGCGGGGCGTCGTCCGAACTGACGACCATCCCGCGTTCGCGTGCCTGTTCGTGGTCGAAGGCTTCGGTCACGGTGTGAACGCCGCCGACGGCCGTGTCCACGTCGTCCAACTCGGCGAGCCAGTCGGCCATCGTCCGCTCTTCGAAAGTGTCCCGGAGGGTGTCGCGCACGGCCGCCCGAACCGCCGGGTCGTCGCTCAGGTGCTCGTCTATCAGTTCGGGGCGGTCGATGGCGGTACAGAGCGCCGTCCAGAACTTCGGTTCGAGCGCGGCGACCGTGAGGTAGCGGCCGTCGCCGGTGCGATAAACGTCGTAGCAGGGGAACTCGCCCGTCAGCAGCGTTTCCCCCGGACGGGGCGTCTCCCCGCCGAACGCGCTCCCGGCGAACACCTGCGCGAACGACAGCATCACGTCGGTCATAGCGATGTCGAGGTGCGTGCCGCTCGCCCCGCGTTCCCGGGAGAGCAGCGCGCTCACGATTCCGAAGGCCGCGAACAGGCCGCTCGCCATGTCCACCATCGGGTAGCCCGGAATCGCCGGTTTCGAGTCCTCGTCCGGACGCGTCATGTCGAGGAGGCCGGTGAGTCCGGCGTAGTTCAGGTCGTGGCCCGCTCGGTCCGCGTTCGGTCCCGTCTGGCCGTAGCCCGAAAGCGAGACGTAGACGAGTTCCTCGTTGTACTCGGTCAACGTCTCGTAGTCGATTCCCAACCGCTCCGCGACGCCGGGGCGGAACGTCTCGAAGACGACATCCGCCGCCTCGGCCAGTTCGTAGAACGCCTCGCGTCCGGCGTCGTCCGAGAGGTCGAGGGCGACGCTTTGTTTGCCGCGGTTCACCGCCTCGAATATCTCCCCGAAGCCGCTCTCGCCGATGGGTTCCATCGACCGGGCGTAGTCGCCGCGGCCCGGTTCCTCGATTTTGACCACCGTCGCGCCGAGGTCGGCGAGGAGTTGCGTCGCGTACGGCCCGGGCAGGAGTCTGGAGCAGTCGAGGACGAACAGGTCATCGAGTCGCATACGGGGGGAAGGCGGGGAGGCGGTAAATCGTTCGGGGAAAAGGCGAACGACGATAGCGGCGTGACTGGAGTACGACCCAATCCTTCAAACGACTCGCCCGTCAATCGTGGTGTATGGCCGTTTCGGGAACCATCGACGCACACGTCCACCTGATGCCGCCGCGACTGATGGCGGCGATTCGGAAATCGCTGTCGGCGGAGGCGGGGTGGACCTTCGACCACCCGACCGAGCGCGAGGCGATGGAGGCCGAGTTGCGTGCGGCGGGTATCGACCGATACATCGCGCTTCCCTACGCGCACAAACCGGACATGGCGGCGGAGTTGAACGGGTGGGTGTTGGCCGCAGCCGAGGACTCGGCGATGGCGGTTCCGTTCGCCACGGTGCACGGCGACGACGACGTTGCGGCGGTCGTGCGGGCGGCGTTCGAGGCGGGCGCGGGGGGGTTGAAGTTCCAGTGTCCGGTACAGGAGTGCGGTCCGGCCGACCCGCGACTCGACCCGGCGTTCGAGTTGGCCGCCGAGTACGACCGCTCCATCGTGTTTCACGCGGGAACCGCCCCGATGTTCGAATCGAGTCCCCACGTCGGGGCGGACCAGTTCGAGCAGTTCGTCGAATCGTACCCCGAGGTGCGCGCCTGTGCGGCCCACATGGGGACGTTCGAGGCGGACGCGTTCATGGAGTTCGCGCGGGAGCACGAGCAGGTGTTTTTGGACACGACGATGGCGCTCTCGCCGCGTTCGGCGGACGTGTTGGGGTTCGACCCGTCGGAAATCGGGGACGACCAGTTGGCCGAACTCTCCGAATCGGTCATGTTCGGGACGGACTTTCCGAACGTCCCCTACCCCTACGAAGCGGAGCGACGAGGGTTGATAGAGCGCGAGTTATCGGAAGCCGTGTACGCGGACGTCTTCCGTCGAACCGCGGAGCGGTTTTTGGGCGAGCGATAGCGAACACCGGCTCCGTTGAAACCCTTAATCGGTGATAGTTCTACTCGGCCGTGATGGATACACAGCGCATATTCATCGAGGAAAGGCAAATGGATTCGTGGGCGTACATATTTGGCGTCCTGCATCAAAGTTTCAACACGTGAACCAACCCTCCTCGCTCGCCAAACTTCGCACCCGGTTCGATGCGTTCCGTATGAAGAACGCTTCGGAGGCCGAGATACGGGAGCGCCAACAGCGGCGGCTCCAAGAACTGCTCCATTTCGTGCTCCGAAACTCTCGGTTTTACAAGCGACTATACGACGATATCGACCGGCCGATTACGACTCTGGACTCACTCCCACCAGTTACCAAGTCCCAGTTGATGGAACACTTCGATTCAGTCGTCACAGACACAGCAGTGGAGCTCGATGACGTTGCGGATTTCACCGGAGCTACAGCGACTCTCGGCGAGCGCTTTCTGGGGCGGTACCCAGTTTGGATGACCTCTGGGACAACCGGTGAACCGGGCATCTTTCTTCAGGATGACTGGTCAAAGACTGCTACAGATGCTGTCAGGGTTAGATGGGCTCTATCGGCTCTGTTCGATTTGCAGACGATTAAGCGACTGATTCGTCACAAGGGGAAGATTGCCGAGATCGCCGTCGGAGGCGGACACTTTGCTGGGGCCTCAGGCGTCGAAATATTTCGGAAGGAACACCGACGTCTCCAAGACAGGATACGCCTAGTCTCTCCAGACCAGCCCCTCTCGGAGGTTATCGCAGAACTCAACGAATACCAGCCAGCGGTCCTGATTGGATACGCAACTGTCCTCTTGGAGCTCGAACGAAAGCAACGGTCGGGCCAACTGAAGTTGAGCCCCGCCTACATCGCTCCGACTGGTGAACCGATCACTTCCGAAGAGAAAGACCGACTTCGAACGACCTTCGGAGCCAGTGTCAGAGAGATCTATGGTGCCACAGAGTTCTACGGAATCGGAGTCGAGTGCGAGCGCGGGAACGTCCACGTAAATACGGATTGGGTCATCTTGGAGCCTGTCGACGCCGATTATCAACCCGTCGACCCTGGTGAACCGTCCGAAACTGTTCTCGTGACGAACCTGGCAAATCGCATCCAGCCCCTCGTCAGATACGATCTCGGGGATAGCGTCACGATGTACGAGGAACGCTGTCCCTGCGGAAGTGCATTCCCAGTGATCGAAGTTGAAGGCCGGCAAGGCGAAGTCCTGCACTTCGAAACGGACGAGGGGAAGGAGATTCCGATCTTCCCACTCGCACTCACAAGCGTTGTGGAGGAAACCCCCGGCGTCCGTCGTTCCCAGATCGTGAAGACTGGCAGTAAGAGACTACGTATCCGACTCGAGTTCGAGGAGAAGTTCGATGAAGAGTCAGTATGGAAGACAGTCGAGAATGAGTTGTCCGACTTTTTCGCCACTCAGGGAGTCGGCGATATTTCCATAGAACAGGCCACAGAAGCACCTGCACGCGATTCACAGAGTGGCAAGTTCCGACACGTCTGGTCGGAAGCTTGAGAACGGGGCTTGATAAGGCAAGTGAAATGCCTGCTCAACGAACTGGAGTATCCGGGATTTTGGGAGGGCTTGCATCCGGTCAGACTACCGGGCGAATCTGTAACTCTCTGAGGATTTCAACAGAGCCCGAACACCCATTCAGACGTTATTTTCAGTCGAGACAGGAGCGAACGGGGTCGTCGAGCGATGGACGACGAAAACACTATGGTAATCCGTTCGAGAGGAGTGGTGTATGAACCCCGAGCACGCGGCCCGAGAGGCGGTCGACAGAATCGGGGATGGAGGAGAGCCGTTTTCGACGCGAGAGTTTGCGACGGAACTGGGTTGCAGGCCGGACGCCGCCGTGACGAACCTCGAAGCACTCGCCGAGCGGGGCGTCGTGAAGGGGAAAGAACTCCCGTCCGGAAACCGGGTGTGGTGGCGCGACGGCGACCGCGAACGGAACGACGACTCGCAGTTTCACTCGTTGGTCGAGGAGGTAGAGGAATACGCCATTTTCATGCTCGACCCGGACGGGTACATCGCCACGTGGAACAAGGGTGCGGAGAAGATCAAAGGGTACACCGCCGAGGAAGTCATCGGCGAACACTTCTCGAAGTTCTACACCGAAGCCGACGCGGAGGCGGGTGTCCCGGAGCACCACCGCGAAATCGCGGCCGAACGAGGACGCACCGAGTACGAGGGGTACCGCGTCCGGAAGGACGGCACGCGGTTCTGGGCCAACGTCGTCATCACGGCCCTGTGGACCGACGACGGGGAACTCAGAGGGTTCACCAAGGTCACTCGGGACATGACCGAACGGCGGGCGACGAAACAGCGGCTCAAAGAGGAACGCGATTTAATCGAGCAGGCGCTCGAAACCGTCCCGGTCGGCATCGCCGTCGTCCGGTCGGACGGCACGTTCGTCCGGGCGAACTCCCGCGTCACCGACCGGCTCGGCATCGAGGAGTCGAAGCTGGACCGGTACACGGTGCAGTCGTGGGACCTCTACGACGAGGACGACGAGTCGATTCCCCCCGACGACCGCCCGTTTGCGCGGGTCGCCGAAACCGGCGATCCCGTCGTCGATTTTCGGTGCCAGTTCCACCTCGAAGGGGAAGGTCGTCGGTGGCTCTCTATGAACGTCGCCCCCATCGACGACGGGGACGGAATCGACCGTCTGGTATACGCCATCGACGACATCACCGAACAGAAAGAGCGAACCGACCAACTCCTCCGCGAGCGAAACCAGACCGAACGACTGTTGGAAACGTCGCCGGTCGGCATTTACGTACAGGATGCGGACGGAGAGATACTGCTCGCAAACCGACGAGCGCAGGAACTTCTCGGCCTGTCCGAGGAGGAACTGCGGGAAAAATCGGACGACGCCGACGAGTGGCGGACCCTCGACGCGGACGGGGAACCGCTCGCCGACGGGGAGTCGCCCGCAGCGCGCGTCCACGCGACCGGCGAGACGGTGTACGACGAGGAGATCGCCATCGAAAAACCGGACGGCGAACGCCTGTGGCTGTCCATCAGCGCCGGACCCGTGTACGGGCCCGACGGGGAGCTGGAACGGGTCATCTCCACCGGTGAAGACATCACCGACCTCAAGCAGCGAGAACACGAACTCGAACGCCGACGGAGCGAACTCGAAACCGAGTTGAGCGAGATTCTCGGCCGCGTTTCGGACGCCTTCTTCGCGCTCGACGACGACTGGCGGTTCACGCACGTCAACGACCGTGCGGAGGATATCCTCCCGGAATCCGGCGAAGCGGTGCTCGAACGGCGTTTTTGGGACGTCTTGCCCACCGCCACCGAGACGGTCATGTGGGAGGAGTTTCACGCCGCGATGGACACCCAGGAGCCGACCAACTTCGAACTCAACGACGAACGGCTCGGCATCTGGATCGAGATGAACGCGTACCCGTCGGAAACGGGTCTCTCGGTGTATTTCCACGACATCACCGACCGTAAGGAGCGCGAACGCCGATTGGAGCAGTTCGCAAGCATCGTCTCACACGACCTTCGAAACCCGCTTTCCATCGCGCAGATGTATCTGGCGGAAGCCGAGATGAACGGTCGAGAAAGCGATTTCGAGGAGGTGAAACGCGCACACGAACGGATGGAACGGATCATCCGCAACCTGTTGCGGATGGCACAGAACAAGGAGACGGCCATCGAACCGAACGACGTCCCCCTTTCGAGCGTCGTGGAGCGGGCGTGGAACCACGTCAAAACGTTCGACGCGACGCTCTCGGTCGAGGATGCGATGCCGACCGTGCTGGCCGACGAAGACCGACTCAGAACGGTGTTCGAGAACCTGTTTCGAAACGCGGTCGAACACGGCGGCGAGGACGTTGCGGTGCTCGTCGGGGCGCTCTCCGACGGGTTCTTCGTGGAAGACGACGGGACGGGAATCCCCCCCGACGAACGCTCCGAGGTGTTCGACTACGGGCACACCTCGGGGAACGGAACGGGGTACGGACTCACCATTGTCACCGAGTGCGTAGAAGACCACGGCTGGGAGATAGACGTCACCGAATCGTCGAGCGGCGGTGCGCGGTTCGAAATCCGGGGGGTCACGGAGGGAAGCACGCGGACACGACCGCGGTGATCGATTCGGACGACTGCTCCCGCGACTCGTCGTCCCCACGCAACCGCCATCCTCGGGGTGAGAAATAGAGATACGGGGAGACGGCGAACTGAGTCACTTATCCGTCGGGAGCGGATTCGTGTAGGTATGGTCTCCGGAATCCACGTCCAACTCGCGGTGAGCGACGCGGACGGGTGTCCCGTTTCGTCGATCAGCGAGGAGTTCGAAATCGAATCCCTCAGCGTGGCCCAACACGCTACCCGAACGGCGACCGAAGTCGTCGGGGAGCTAACGGTGGACCGGTCCGACGATGCCGGAACGGAACCGGAGGCGGCCGAGGAGGTCTTCGTCGACGAGACGAAATCGGTGTACCGGTACACGCACGACAACGAGTGTCCGTGCCAGCGCGTGCCGAGTCACGGGTGTCCCGTCCGCACCCTCAGGGCCGACTCCGGCCGACTCATCGTCTCGTTCATCGCGCCCGACCTCGAAACGCTCCGGGGCGTCGTCACCGACTTGCGGTCGTGTTGCGAGGGCGTCACGGTGAACCGACTCACGCGCTCGGCGGCCACCGACGAGCGGTCGTTGCTGTTCGTGGACCGCACGGCGTTCACCGACCGCCAGTACGAGGCGCTGGAGACGGCCCACGAGATGGGATATTTCGACTCGCCGAAGGGCACGACCGCCGAGGAAGTCGCCACCGAAATCGGAATCTCCGTGGCGACGTTCCTCGAACACCTTTCGGTCGCACAGACGAAACTGCTCGACCAGATTCTCTCGACGTGACGACGGTCGGGGGTGAATCACCGGTCGTCGAAATCCACGAATCGACCGAACGGGGGATTGAATCGAGGACCACGGTGATTGTTCACACGAGTCTTGGTACCAAATATCGTTAGTTTAAATAAACCCGAGTATGGTAGTGAAAGGTCGTATGCGGAACCCGGACCGACAATCGTGGTGACGCAATGTCTCAATCAGTTTATCACGAAATCGGCGGACAAAGCGCGGTCGAAGCGGTCGTCACGGATTTCTACGACCGAGTGCTGTCCGACGAGCAGTTGATTCCGTACTTCGAGGGGATGGACATGGCGGAACTGCGCGCCCACCAGATTCAGTTCATCAGTTCGGTGGCCGGTGGTCCGGTCGAGTACACGGGTGACGACATGCGCGAAGCGCACGCGCACCTCGACCTCGACGAATCCGATTTCGATGCCGTCGGCGAATACCTCGAAACCGCGCTCCGAACGAACGGCGTGGACGACGAGAACGTCGAAGCCATCATGAGCGAAGTCGTCGCGCTCAAGGACCCGATTCTCAACCGATAAACGCCGCTTTCGACACGCGAATCGGCGTTCTAATACCCGAATCGGCGGTGTAGCGGGGGACGGCAGCGGGACGGACGACGACCGGCCGGAACGACGACGGGACGGTAACGGGACGACCGAACCGACGAAACTGCCGTAATCCATCCGTTTATCGGGGTGAACCCTCTCCGACTAGGCATGAGTGAAGATTTGTTTTCGTACCACTGGACCGCGGAGGGTCCGAGGTGTGGAACGGGGACGCGGTGGTCACGGAGTGAGTAGCGACCGCGACACCCGGACCGTCGTCCTCAGCCTCATCGCGGGCGTCTTCTTCGGCGGCGTCGGCGGCGGCGTCGCATTTCCGACGCTCCCCCGTCTCGGAACCCTGCTCGGGTTCTCGGCGCTGACGGTCGGAATTATCCTCGCCATCAACCGCTTCACCCGGATGCTGTTGAACACGCCCGCGGGGACGATTCTCGACCGGTTCGGAACGCGGCGGCCGATGCTCGTCGGCTTCACGCTCCAAGGGCTCGCGCCGTTCGGCTACGTGCTCGGACTGACGGACGCGTGGACGAACGGACTCGCGGAAGCCGTCCCCGTGACGGCGACCGTCGTGAGCGCCACGACGTTCGCCGGGTCGCGCGTGCTGTGGGGAATCGGGTCTGCGTTCGTGTTCGTCGGCGCGTTCAGCACGGTAACGAAAGTGACGACGCCCGAGAACCGAGGCAAGTGGACGGGGTACTTGCGCGGCGGCCAGAGTCTCGGTTTCCCCGCCGGACTGGTCGTCGGCGGACTCGTGGCCAACCTCTACGGCTTCACCCCGGCGTTTCTCGTGGCCGGGTTCGCGGGGTTGTTCGCGGCGCTCGTCGCGTTCTTCGTCCTGCCGGATTTGAACCCGACCGTCGAGACCGACACCGGACTCCGGGAGATTCCGGGTATCGTCGCCTCGGACGTTCGCATC
The DNA here is from genome assembly GCF_000376445.1 of Haladaptatus paucihalophilus DX253. Lineage (NCBI taxonomy): Archaea > Methanobacteriati > Methanobacteriota > Halobacteria > Halobacteriales > Haladaptataceae > Haladaptatus > Haladaptatus paucihalophilus. The sequence goes on from NZ_AQXI01000002.1 coordinate 376,101, forward strand.
CTCTCCGTCGGCCTCGTGAACTTCGTCGTTCGGTTCCTCTTCGCGGGAGTGCTCCTCTCGACGGTCGTGGAGTACGCGGCCGTCGTCGGCATCCGCATCGGCTTCCTCGACGCGACGGGCATCAGCGGCGTCGTCATGGCCGTCAGCGTGCTGTTTTCCAGCGGGACGACGCTACTGGCGGGACCGGCGTCCGACCGCGTTTCGAACCGCGCGTTCGTCTCGATTCCGTCGCTCGGCTTTCTCGCCGTCGGCTTCGGCCTCCTCGCGCTGGTTCCCTCGCTCGTGGGAACGTTCGTCGGCGTGGCGGCCATCGGAATCGGCGTCGAGGGCGTGAACATCCCGCTCCTCGCGTACCTCGGCGACATCAGCCCGGAAAACGACGTGGGAAAACTCGGCGGCGTGTACAACGTCTTCGGCGACTTCGGCTCCACGGTCGGCCCTCTCGTCGCCCTCCCGTTCGCGGTACGGTTCAGCTACACGACGGAGTATCTGGGTTGCGTGCTGTTAGTGATTCTGACGGGGGTTCTCGCCGCGCTCACGTTGCTCGGCGAGGACGACCACGAACGGCCCATCGTCGTTCCGAGCGACGACTGAGGACGCTTTCTACGGGTGGTTTCGGTCGGGGAATTCAGCTATCGCGCACCGCCGCACGGAGGAGTCCGGTCCCGTCGGATTCCGTCGGGGAGCGCACCGACAGACACAACTCCCAGTCGTCGGCATCGACCGACCGAGCCCACTCTATCGACACCGATTCGGGGTAGATTCGGCGGAGTTCGATGGCGAGCGGGAGAGTCGGGAGGTACCGTTCGTCCCCCTGTAGGGCGTACTCGGAGAGCCTGACGAGCCACGCTCGCGGGGACACCGCGTCGTCCATCGAGGTGAGTCGGTAGTCCGAGACGATGGACACCGAAACGAGGTACTCCAGCACTGTTTCTATCGTCGCCCCGTCATCGACCGTCGGCGGCAATCGGGCCGCTGCCGACGCCAGCACGCGGGCCTGTTCGTCGGCGGAAAGCCGGTCGGTCAACTCCTCGACCATGCTTTCGAGCAGGATGAGACAGAACTCGTCGCGGTCCGAAATCGACTCCGCGGCGTCCAGATACACGTCCATCACCGCTCGCTCGACGGCGGCGAACCCCTCCGTTGCGAGCGTCTCGAAGAGCGCACCGGTGACGTCGTGACAGAAGTCGATGAGGGGTTGGTGGTCCGTGACCGAATCACCGCCGACGGAACGGGCGGAACGTTGGAGGGTGGGTCGCTGGAACGGCGGTGTGGCGTCCCTCGCCGCGTCGGAACCCCTCGGCGTCTCGCATACGATGAGGTCGTGATAGGGAAGGTGCGGGTCGTAGCGTCGGAGCGCCGCCCGATATTGTTCGGCGAAACGGAGCGCGGTCTGTGCGGTGTCCCTGCTCTCGAACCGTTGTCCCGCAATGGGGACCGGACTCGTCCCGGTTCGACCGCAGACGATGCGGTACGTTCCGCCGTCGGTCGCGAGCGATTCGACGTGCCGACGAATGTCGTGGAGGGTGTTTCCTACCATGTGTCAGTCGTGGTTCCGTCGCGGGGGTCAGCAGGACCCAGCGACGGTACCCGTGTCACCGCCATGTTTTTAGGCTGGCCTAAAACTCTAAAAGTGTTTTGTTTGATTCACGAACGGTCGTAAGTACAGGAACGTTGTTCCGGGTCAGTCGTTGTCGAACGGGACGTGCTTCGCGGCCGCGGAGAGTGCGTCCCTTTTGCATCCGGTAATTGCTAGCACGAGTCGAAATCTTTACGCCGTCGTCCGGAAACCATGGACATGACAGTTCATGAAGAAGGAAATGACGACGATGGATTTCCTCGACCGCGCCGTCGATCTCTACGACGACGTGGTGGGAGTCATTGCGGATGACGGCACGGAATATACGTACGCGGAGTTCAACGAGCGAGTCAACAGTCTGGCGAACGTGTTGGCCGACCGCGGCATCGGACAGGGCGACCGGGTGGCGATGCTCGCATCGAACACGCACTACTTCCTCGAAGCGCTGTACGCGACCAACCATCTGGGCGCGGTGTACGTCCCGATGAACTACCGCCTCGTTCCGGAGAACTACGAATACATCCTGAACGACTGCGAGGCGTCGGTCGTCATCGCGGACTACGACTTCGCCGAGAAGGTGGAGGCGGTCCGCGATTCTGTTCCGGCGGAGACGTTCATCGGCTACGAGGCCGACGAAATCGACGGCGACTGGGAGGACTACATGACTCTCGTGGACGAGGCATCGGCCGACCCGCCGGAGCGCGCCGACCTCTCGGAGGACGACGACGCCAGCATCAACTACACGTCGGGGACGACCGGGGACCCGAAGGGCGTCGTACGCACCCACCGAACCGAACACTGGCACGCGCTCGTGCTCAACCAACACATGGAGATTCGGGACGACGACACCTACCTCTGGACGCTCCCGATGTTCCACTGCAACGGGTGGGGGCACACCTACGCCATCACCGGGACCGGCGGTACGCACGTCTGTCTCCGGAAGTTCACGCCGGAACGAACGCTCGGGAAGATTCGGAACCACGACGTGTCGTTCATGTGCGGCGCGCCGACGGTCCTCAACCGCGTCATCGCCTATAAAGAGAACAACCCGGACGTGGAGACGACGGGCGACCGCGAGTTGCGCATCGCCACCGCCGGAAGCGCGCCCGCGACGGCGACCATCGAGACCGTCGAGGACGACATCAGCTGGCGCATCATCCACATCTACGGCCTGACCGAAACCGCACCCATCATCACGACCTCGAACTCGCCGCGCCGCCTCGCCACGCGCGGTCGGTCACTCAAGGTCAAACAGGGGAGCGAAGTGCTCGGCACCGATGTTCGCGTCGTCCACGACGACGGAACGGACGTTCCCGCCGACGGGCAAACGATGGGCGAAGTCGTCGTCCGCGGCAATCAGGTGATGGACCGCTACCTCAACAAGCCGGAGGCGACCGAGGAGGCGTTCAACGACCGCATCTCGGGCTACTTCCACACCGGCGACCTCGCTACCATCGACGAGGACGGGATGATATCCATCCAGGACCGCAAGAAGGACATCATCATCTCGGGCGGGGAGAACGTCTCGTCCATCGAGGTCGAAGACGTGCTCTACGACCACCCCGAAATCGCCAAAGCGGCCGTCATCCCTACGCCGAGCGACGAGTGGGGTGAATTGGTGACCGCCGTCGTCGTCCCGAAACCCGGCGTCGAGCTATCCGATGCGGACGTGGAGGATTTCTGCCGCGACCGGATGGCGGGCTACAAGATTCCGCGCAAGATTCTGGTGCAGGAAGACCTACCGGAGACTGCGACGGGCAAGGTCCAGAAGTACCAACTGCGCAAGGAATTCTGGGAAGACGAGGATCGGCTCATCGGACAAGGGTGATAGCCTCCTCGAAGAAAGATAGCCCGCTGGAACGCGGCTCGAACCGATCTGCGGTTTTTCTATGCATGTCGAGAACGTGAACTGAACAACCGACAGACACACGATGCCGGGGAACGTTATGGCGGTCGGGGGAAAAACAGTGAGTCGATACGATACGACGCGGAACGTTCTCGAAAGCGAACTACAACGGACGGAGCGGAGGCGATAGCATGGCCGTGGTGGACACCATCATCGTCTTCATCGTCAGCCTGCTCATCGGCGGGTTCGGCATCTACGTCGGGGCGCGGGTGACGACCGAATACGCGGGAAGCTACGGCCACGCCATCGTCACGGCGCTGATCGGGTCGATAGTGTGGGGCATCATCAGCTTCTTCGTCGGGTGGATTCCCATCCTCGGCGCGCTGTTGGCGCTCGTCGCGTGGGTCGGCGTCATCAACTGGCGGTATCCCGGCGGGTGGGGGACGGCCGTCGTCATCGGACTGGTCGCGTGGTTCGCGGCCGCAATCGTCCTCTACCTGTTCGCGCTGTTCGATATCGTCGCCTCGGGCGCGCTCGGAATCCCCGGCGTCTGAGCCGCCTATCAACCCGTTTTACCGGAGTTCCGGGGTCCACACGGACGACGACAGCGAGAGCGGCGGTTCGCGGGAGCGAACCCACCGGGCGATGGCGACCGTTCCGACGACGATAGCGCCGACGCCGACCAGCCCCGCTTCGGGGCCGAACGCCCCGCCGGTGAACACGCGGGGACCGACCTGTTCGGTTGCGATGACCGTCACGGGGAGGCGAAGCCCGCTGACGGAAAAACCGTAGACGCTCGTCTGAAACAGGTTCCACGAGACGTGCAACCCTATCGGAATCGCCAGTTCGCCCGTCACCAGGTAACCCGACGCGAGCATGACTCCCGCGAGGACGATGACGACCGTACTCGTGAGCGTCGCGTTCGGGTTGAAGACGTGTGCGACGCCGAACAGAATCGACGAACAGAGCGTCGCGGCCGCGACCGCAACCTCACCAGACACCCGCGGAAACCAGCGGAAACCCTCCGCGAGATTCGTCAGGATGTAGCCTCTCACCAGCAGTTCCTCGCTGACGCCGACGACGACGAACACGAGAACGGAGGTGAGAAAGACGGTGACGAACGACAGGCCGGACACCGTTCGAAAGAAGCCGGTGACGCGAACCCACCCCAATGCGAGTTCGGTCAGGAATATCGCGGTCATGAGCGTCGCGCCGAGAGCGAGGCCGAACCCGAAATCGAGCCACCACGTCCGCGACAGGTGAAAGCCGAAGTCCGAAAACCGACGCCGGTCGATGAACCGACCGACGAGGTACGTGAAGAGACCGACGATGACCAGTTCGAACGAGGTTCGAAACAACAAGCTTCCGAGACGCCCGAACGACGCGAATTGGAACCCGACGAACGCGGACACCCACACCGGGCGAAGCGAAACCGCCGCGGCGAGCGAAACGACAACGAACACGATTCCGGCGACGACGAACCGCCACGGGAGTCGAAGCCGCCGGTCAGTCGCGTTCCAGAAGACGGCTTTTATCGAAGAGAGCACCACGAAACCGTACGACGAGGAGGGTTGTTAATCCTTGAGCCCACCCGCTGTTCGATTCGACCGTGCGAATAAAAAAGGGGGATTACGGGAAACGTCGGTGTCACCTCGGCGGCGTTATCGGCACTCGGTTCCCGAGATGTTCACGTCGAGCGACGGCAGTGCGCTCGCTTCCTCGTCCCTACCCGCGTCGATGGTCGTCTCGAAGCCGACGTCGACCGCCCCGACGGGATAGATTTGGTCACGAATCTCGCCGTCGGGATACGCTTTCGAGTGAACGTTGACGTAGGTCTTCCCGGCCGTCATCTCGGTAGCAAGGTCGTCGATCGAGGACCCCTCGTAGGGACCGACCAAATCGTCGTCGGAAATCGTCCCGGTAGCGACCACGCTGGTGCCGAAGAGGTACTGTTCCTCCGTGCCACTGCCGTCGATGAGATTAACGACGTGTGGGCCGTTTTCGCCCGACTCGCCCGTGTGGATGTGCGCCTTGGTCACCGGCGCGTCGAGTCCGAACGCGAGGAGTCCGTATTCGAGTTCGCCGTCGGTCGTCCACTGGAAGACGGCGACCCCCCGTCCGTCGCTCTCGTTGGGAGGCACCTCATTCTCCCCAGTTAGTACCCCCGTGCTGAACAGTTCGGTCGGCGGTTGCTGTTCGGCGTCCGAACCCGAATCCGAGTCCGAATCGGTGTCATCGTTTCCGGCGACTACTCCAGCGCCGACGCCGCTGAGGGCGACGGCTCCGAGGCTCAGCAGTTTCAGCGTCTCTCGTTTGTCGGTATCTGGCATCGTGGGACCAATTAGTGAGTCGATTCGAAGTTACTAAGCCATTATTGCCACCTGTAATATATTGATGTATTAAATAGATAGAATGGAACAAACAGTGTTTCGCCCGCGACAGAGCTATGTTCTGATACAGCAGTTCGACGACACGTCGATACGCACACTTTCCTCCGCTTCGAAGAGTGGGTACAGATGCCCTCAAACTCGAAGCTCGACGGTCAAGTCGCCTTGATTACCGGCGGTACCAGCGGCATCGGTCGGGAGACGGCGCTCGCGCTCGCGGACCGCGGTGCCTCGGTCGCAATCGTGGGACGCAACCGAAAACGCGGGCGGCGCGTTGCGCGCGAAATCGACGCGCGGAACGGCGACGGATGGGCCGAACTGTACATCGCCGACTTCGCGTCCCGAAAGAGCGTCCGCAACCTCGCGGTTGCGTTTCGGGACCGACACGACCGGCTCGACGTGCTGGTGAACAACGCGGGGACGTTCCGCCACCGGCGGTCCGAAACCGGGGACGGCATCGAAGCCACGTTCGCCGTCAACCACCTCGCGCCGTTCCTGCTCACCCACCTACTGGTCGATACGCTGGTCGAAAGCGCGCCCGCACGGGTCGTCACCGTGACCTCCGAGTTGCACGAGCGGGGCGCCATCGATTTCAGCGATTTGGGGTGCGAGCGCGACTACGACGGCATGGAGGCCTACAGCCAGTCGAAGCTGGCGAACGTTCTGTTCACCCGCGAACTGGCCGAGCGACTCCGCGGAACCGGCGTGACCGCGACCGCGGTCAACCCCGGTTTCGTGCCGGGAACGGGATTCACCCGCGAGGCCTCGATTCGCAATCGATTGCTGTTAGGGCTGTTCTCGGTCCTACCGCTTCCCTTCACGAAGAACGTCGAAGAGGGCGCGGAAACCGTCATCGAGGCGGCCGCATCACCCGAATTCTCCGACGTGACCGGCGAATACGTCAGCGACGGGGTAATCGCGGAGGCCTCCGACAAGGCGCACGACGATGACGTTCGACGGCGGTTGTGGGACGTGAGCGCGGGATTGGTCGGCATCTCGCCGGACTATCCTCGGTAGGAAAATCGACCCGACTGGAACCGTTTTGTCCGTCGGACGCCAACCCTCATCAGAGGGGGAAACAATGACTGACGCACTGATAGTCATCGACATGCTGAACGATTTCGTGACCGGGAAGATAGCCGCCGAGCGCGCGGAGCAAATCATTTCGCCGCTCGACCGACTCACGGCCGCGGCGCGCGAGAACGGCGTTCCGGTTATCTACGCGAACGACGCCCACCGACCGGAGGACTTCGAGTTGGACGTGTGGGGCGAACACGCCATGCAGGGGACGGAAGGAGCGGCGGTGATTCCCGAACTCGAACCCGACGAGGGAGACCACGTGTTCGAGAAGCGGACCTACGACGCGTTCTACGGGACGGCGCTCGACGAACACCTGCGGAGTCTGGGCGTGGACCGAGTGGTCCTGACCGGCCTGCACACGAACATGTGCATCCGTCACGCCTCGGCCGGGGCGTTCTTCCGCGGTTACGACATCGTGGTTCCGGAGGATTGCGTGGAGGCCTTCAGCGAGGAAGCTCACACGGAAGGACTCGAATACCTCGCGGACGTGTACAACGCGGAGATAACGACGACGGACGACCTCATCGAGGAGTGGCGAAAAACCGCGTCCGCCGAAGCGGTGAGCGACGAGGGAACGGCGTCGTAATCGCCCCGTGGCTATCGACGCCGGAGCGACCGAACCGACTCCCGTAACCGCCGGAGCGAATCGGCGTGCCGCGAAGCGCCGAGGTCCGAACTCGACGGGGATTCCGACGGAGCGGTTTCGGACGAAGAGGTGCCGGTCGTGGGGGGTTCGGACGAGGTGGTCCTGGATGTGGTGGTTTCGGACGAGGTAGTGCCGGACATGTGGGGTTCAGACAAGGGAGTATCACGAGTGGAGGCCTCTGACGAGGATGGTCCGACGTCCGTCGGGTCCGTCCCCGCGGCTTTCGACCGCCATGCGCGGAGGTTCGCGGGGATGTCCACGGGAAGGTCCACGGAGAGGTTCGACGCGGCGACGCCGGTAGTGAGGCCCATCGAGGACGCCAGCACCGCGGTTTGGAGTTCGAGGCGTCCGAATTCGAGCGGGTCGAGTTGAAGGAGCGTCCACAACAGCCCGGAGACGAACAGAACCACTCCGGCAACGGTCAACCACTCGTTCGTATCGGACGCGTCGGCCGCCCGTCCCGCGAGTCGCGTCACGAGGACGCCCGTGACGAACTGGACGAGGAACACCGCGGCGAGAAAGCCGAGGGCGGAAACGGCCGCGAACGGGTCCCACGACGCGATTCCGCCGAGCCGGTCGCTCGGGAAGACACCGGCGGCGAACTGGAGGGTCGCTTCGAGGAGCGCGGCGGTCACGGCGTCTATAAGGCCGAGCGTGTCGACGAGCAGTCGTATCTCGCCGTCGAGGAGCGCGCGTGCGAGGTTCCGACTCGACTGGCTTCCGAGGAGTTCCGCGAGGACGAAGAGACAGAACGGTGGAAGCGCGCCGAAAACGACGGCGTATCGCGCGAGTCGAGTGGGAAAGCCGCTCCGGCGGACACTCTGCACGACGAACCAGAGAACGACGGCGAGCGGGACGATGGCGGACGGCGATTCGTGGAGGACACCGATAGTCGTCTCGAACATGGGGATGGCCAATCGAACAGAGCATGGCAGTTCCGCGTAGAGAAACTTACGGCTTCGAACGCGCCCGCGGGGAACTCCTTCGAAACGGATGGGTGGCGCGTTCGGTCGGGATAGGCACTCGTCCGGGGGCTATCATCCGGAAACGAAGAGACAATCGGCCGCGTTTCGGAGTGAAGGTTACTCGATTTCTATCTCGACGACCTCGGGGTCGTTGTCGAAGTCATCGTCCAGCGGGTCGTGTGCGAGGTCCTCCAACACCAGTTCGATGTTGCGTTTGTTGGCCTTCCACACCGCGTCGATGATACCGCCGACGACCGGGAGCGACCCGCCAACCACGTCGATGCTCACGTTCGCTATCATCCGCAAGAGGGTGGTGAACGAGACGCCCAAGCGGGCCGCTTCGAGGACGAGGTACAGGGACAACCCAGCACTGATAACGTCGCCGACCCCCGGCAGCGCGCCGAGGATGGGGTCGAGACCGACGCGGAAATCGGTCCCCGGAACGCGCATGAAGTCGTCGAAGACGCGCGCTACCGTCCGCATTCTGTCGATTGCCGCGCGGTCGAGGGTCGGCGGGAGTTCACCCTCGAAGTCGAACTCGTCTTTCAAATCCGAATTGCGGCTCATGGACACACCTGTTTCCGAGACGCAATAAACCCGACGGCTGGTGAGATGCAGATGACGTCGAGCGTCGTCTCCGCCACAAAGCATTTGGACGATTCGGTGGATTTGGGACCCGTGACGGTAGTTTCACGGCCATTGAATCGGAACGGCGTGCAGTCGTCACGAAAGCGAGCGGACATCCGCTCCCCGTGCTACCGTCACTTGCCTCTGACTTCCGATACCGGTGCGTCCCCTGACGTACCGGTGTTTACCTGACTCGGACGACGGTGTGTGTGCACAATCATCATAGTTTTGCACAACGTAGTGTCGTCCATGTCGCGGAGAATCGTCGTGGAAACCGCGAGGGCCGAGCGCGGAGAACATCAGTGGCTGGAGACGTTCAACGATTCGCCGAGTCACGGGGACGAGTACAACGCCATCACGTCGCTGTCGTGGAACGGCCCCCGGGAAAATCAGGTGGGCGTATTACGCTACGGGAAACTGCCGAAACTCGACCTGCCGTCGTACCTCAACTACTGGTACTACCACCTCAAGTGGGGCTTGGAAAAGGAGGGCATGGTTTCCAGACTGTACGCGCCGAACATCTACGAGACGAACGCGGAGTACATCGAAGAGTACTTTCCCTACGTGACGGTCGAACGAGTGCTGGAACGGCGAGGATGGCAGATGAGAGACGAACGACAGTTGGAGGACGGCCGCGTTCGATACACGTGGACCAAACCCGAGCGGCGGGACTCGGTGGCGGAGTCGGCGAAGCGACTGATGACGAGAATACGGCGCAAAGAAGCCACGTGAACGGCGAACGGTGAACAGCAGTAACGACAGCGGAGCGGTCACTCCAGCACGACAGCGGAACAGTCATTCGGTCTCGATACCGCGAACTCAGTCGGAACGACCGGCGGTCGGGTCCACGACGCGGCCGAGGAAGAGGACCGTATTTGTCGGTTTGTGGCGAATCAGGAACAGAAACGGCCTATCGACGGTCATTTCGAACGGATTCAGCGGTGCCGACGTGACACCCACTTCGACGGCCGTCGCGGCCGCCGCTTCGGTTCCGTTCTCGTCCACTTCGATAACGCTCTTCTGACGAACGCTGTCGATGGAGAGGTTCTCGCCCGTCTCCTCGATGTCGGCCATTCCGCCGAAATCGGCACTCGGGGAGAACGCGCGGGCCATACCGAGGTCCGAGAGCGTCGTCCCGAGGTCGAGCGACGATTCGAGGGAGAACTTCGGCAGCGCAATCGAGCCGTCCGTTCGCTCCATCTCTCCCAGCAACGTCTCCAGTCGGTCGGCGGAAAGCGACGACGTGAACGCCTCGAACGTCCCCTTTTTCGGCAGAAGGACGACCATCCCGACCTCGTTGCCGACGTAGGGGAGTTCTATCAGCTGCTGGCCGTCCACGGCGGCGTAGGGGAACGAGTCGGATTGGGACATCATCGGCACCCGCGATGTCGTCCCGTCGAGCGCGGTGAACGGCCGCCGTTTCGTGTTCTCCTCCGAGAACGTGCTGGCCCACGTCGCCCGGAAGTAGATGGCGTTGGTGAGGACGAGTCGCGTTCGCGCATCGAGCGCGTTTTCCGCCAGCAGGTCGGTGATTTTTCCCTCCGTTCGGTCGGCGACCCACGCGTTGATGGTCTCCGTGGCTTCGTCGGCATTCTCTTGGAAGTCACAGACGTTGAGACCGGCGTCGTAGTACGTTCGAAGTGTCGTGAGGAAGTCGTCGCGCCACGGATAGCCTTCCTGTCCCCAAATCGCGTTCGCGGTGGTCAACTGGAACGGCGTCCCTCGGTTCGCGTCGGCGTCCGCCCGCTCGTCTACGGTTTCGAGTCGCTCGTCCGTCTCGCCGAACGCGGCGTGAAGCGACTCACCATCGAAGGGGAATCGGAGGGTGTCGGCCATCGCCGCTCGCGTCTCGCCGCGCGCCCCGGCATAGGTCGTCGCCAACGCCACAGACACGCTGAACGGGGACAGAAACTGGTTTTCGTTCGGGTCGGTTTCGGCGAGCGAGGAGAGAAGCGTCAGGCCGAACTCCGAGTTTCCGCGGGCGAGCGTTCGAATCGCCGCCTCGTCGGTCGAAACGGGATTCGACTTCCCGGTTCCGGTTACCGTCTGAACGTTCGTTCCGGGGTCGTTCGACGAGAGCGGGGCGAGACAGCCCGAAAGGAGGGTTCCGGCGACAAGCGCGTTCGAGAGCGCGAGAACGCGGCGACGGGTGGGTGGCATACTCCACATTTCGCCTTCGCGAGCAAATACGTTAGTAAGACACAAATACCGATTGTAGTTACGAAGTATCCGCTTCGTCCCCGCCGCGGCGAGCGAAGAACACCTTGGGCTCCATGGTGAGTTTCGTCTCGTCCGCCTCGTTCTGCATTTCGAGGTAGAAGGTGACGAGGCCGCGGTTCGGGTCGCTTTCGAGCGGGCGTTTGTCGGTGACTTCGAGCGTGAGCCAGAGGGTTTCGCCCGGTTTGACGGGAGCGGGCCACGTGACGGATTCGACGCCGGGCGAGCCTAAACTGCCGCTGTTCTCGAAGAAGTTGTCCACGAGGATGCGCATGGAGATGGCGGTGCTGTGCCACCCGCTGGCGACGAGTTCGCCGAACATCGATTCGGCCGCGGCGTCCAAATCGACGTGGAACTCCTGTGGGTCGTACTGCTCCGCGAACGAGAGGATTTCCTCCTCGGAGACGGTGTAACTGCCGAACGATTCGCGGTCGCCGACGACGAGATCTTCGAAATCCCGGTTGCTCATGCGGTTGGATTGGCGGAGCCGAAACAAATAGCCGAGGGCTGGGGAAATCGAGGGAGTAATTCTCAGTCGCCGCTCGTCGCCGAGGCTGACGACTCGCCGCGTTCACGCGGGATGTAGTAGGCGAACCCGACCGCGAGAATGGACACGACGACCGACAGTGCGAACACGGTCGTCAGTCCGTCCGTCAGAATCGTCGCTAACCCGGCGGGCGGCGTGGGAGACCCGAGAAGCCGCTGTTGGAGTTGCCCGAGGTTCGAGACGCCGGAAATCGTCGTCAGTTGGTTTCGGATGACGAGGTTCAGGGCGAACCCGAGGAGCGCGACGCCCATCGTCCCGCCGAGGTTGCGAAAGAACTGTTGGGAGGAGGTGACGACACCCATCTGTGCCGTCCCGAAGTGGTTCTGAATCGCCGTCAGCAACGGCGGCGTGACCATTCCCATACCGACGCCCATCACGAACACGTTGCCGATGACGAGCGGGAGGGCCGTCGCTGCCGTCCAGAGGACCGTCGCCGCGCCGAAACTCAGGACGAGGAGGACGGTTCCGACGGTGGCGAGTCGCTGTTCGCCGACCCGATTTACCAGTCGGCCCGAGAGAAAGCTCGTCCCCGACCAGCCGATGGAAATTGGAAAGACCGCCAGCGCCGCACTTCCCGCACCGCCACGGACGCTTTGCAGGTAGAGCGGCACGTACGTAATCGCCGCGAAGAGCACGAAACTCGTGAGGAATCCGGTCACGTTCGTCGTGATGAACACCGTGTCGTCGAACATCGACAGCGGGACGATGGGCTGGGTCGCGCGCCGCTCGACGGCGTAGAACACACCGAGACCGACGATTCCGGCCGCGATGAGCGGAAGCGCCCACGAACTCGTCGTTTCGAGGAGTTGAAGCCCGACGAGGAGCGCCCCGACGGCGACCGAAAGCACGGCCGCGCCGAGGAAGTCGACGTCGCGGTCGGCGCTGCCGGTCGATTCGTCGAGCGAGACGGCCACCAGAACCACGGCAACTAGCCCGACCGGAACGCTGAGGTAGAACACACCGCGCCAGCCGACCGCTTCGACGATGACGAAGCCGAGAAGCGGGCCGATGACGCTCGAAATCCCCCAGACGGTGCTCCCGAGGCCGATGGCTCGACCGCGTTCCTCGGGCGGGTACACCACCCCGAGGATGGTGTACGGGATGGCGAACATCGCGCCCGCGCCGACTCCCTGCAGCGACCGGAACGCGACCAGTTGAGGCATGCTCCCCGCCGCACCGCACAGCGCGCTCCCGGCGACGAAGATGGCGGCACCGACGAAGAACAGCCGTTTCCGGCCGTAGATGTCGGCGAGGCGGCCGTACAGGGGCATCGAAACCGCCGCGAACAGCATGTAGGCCGCGAAGGCCCACGCGTACAGTTCGAGTCCTCCCAGCGATTGTACGACCGTCGGCATCGCCGTGCTCACGATGGTTCCGTCGATGGCCGCGAGGAAGATACCGAGCAGGACGCCCAGCGTCGCAAGCCGTCGGTTGGTCATAGAACTCCTTCGGGAGCGACGGGCAAATAGCCGCCCCACGGCTTTCCGTGGCTTCCACACGGCATCGTGGGGAAATCGTTTCCGACCGCAGCGTCAGTCAGGATTCCGACCACGGCGTCAGTCAGGAGTCACCCCTATCCGTGGTGTTCCGTCAGATTAACCGCCAGCACCGGAACCGTCGTCAAGCGAATGACTCGCTCGGTGACGCTCCCGAGCAGGAGGTGGCTGACGCCCGTATTGGCGTGGGTGCCCATCACGATGGCGTCGATGTCGTTCTCCTCGGCGTAGTTCACGATTTCCTCTGCCGGGTCGCCGTTCACGATGGCGGTCCGCGTTTCGAGACCGGCGCGCTCCGCCGTGCCTTCGATAGAGGACACGGCCGTTTCGCCCGTCGTTTTGAGGTCGTCGTGAACCATGGATTGTGTCGATTCGGAGAGCGAATCGGCAAGTCCGGAATCCACGACGTGAAGGACGTGAACCGTTGCGTCCGTGAGTTCGGCGAGCGAAATCGCTTCCTCGACGAACTGCTGTTCACCGCCGCTACCATCCGTCGGCACGAGAATCGCGTCGTACATCGGTTCGCCCAACGAGGGCAACCGGGATAGTGGTACTGCTTGCCCGAAGAGCAGCAGAGAGTAGTAACTGAAGAAGCAGGAACAGAGGTCGCGAAACTACGGAACCGGCGGTAAATGACCGACGAGACCGATATTACACTCTGGACGAGGGGTGTCAGACGTGTGTCTGGTTGTGACACAAAACAGACCACTCGTCCAAACGTGCGTCGAAAATAGTTCGTTCCTCGAACGACGTCGTTGGCGGATTACTCGTCGATGTCGATGCTGTCGAATCGGCTGTCCCGGAGCACGGATTTCAGGACGATATCGGTGTCCTGCACGAGTCGATGTTCGAGGTAGCTCCCCTGTCCGCGACCGCCGCCGGTTCGCGTCGATTCCACGACGCCGAGGAACGCCTGTTCCTTGAGGAGTTCGTAGACGCGGTGTTCGCTCAGCACGTTCGCATCCAGTTGCTTGCAGATCTGCTGATAGCGAGTGAAAATTTCGCTCGTCGAGAACTCCGAGCCGCGGTTTTCCTTCGTCAGGAGTGCGAGCGCGTAGAGGATGAACTTCACCTGCGTCGTCGACCCACGGAGCAGTTCCTCAAAACGGTCCACCTCGGCCCACTCCTGTGCATCGCGGATGTGTTCCTCGGTGACGAGTTCGTCACCTTGCCGTTCCGCGAGTTCCCCGGCGTGGCGGAGGATTTCGATTGCCTTTCGCGCGTCACCGTGTTCCTGTGCGGCAAACGCGGCGGTCAGCGGAATGACGTCGCCGGTCAGGACCCCTTCCTTGAACGCGTCGCGCCGGTGTTCCATGATATCCCGCAGTTGGTTCGCGTCGTACGGCTGGAACACGAACTCCTCCTCCCGAAGGCTGCTCTTGACCCGCTCGTTGAGCCGGTCGCGGTATTCGATTTTGTTGCTGATGGCGACGATACCGAGGTGGCAATCGGCCTTCCCCGACTCCCTTGCGCGCGAGAGTTGCATCAGTACGTCGTCGGATTCGAGTCGGTCAACCTCGTCCAGGATTATGATCACGGCGTCGTAACAGCGGTCGAGAACCTCCCAAAGGTAATCGTAGTACTCCCCGCTTCCGATACCCGTCCGAGGAATGGAAATCCCCGTCTTGTCCTCGTCGTTCAGCGTTCGGGTGATAGACCGAGCGACCCTGGTGTGGGTGTTGTGCTGTGCGCAGTCTACGTACACGGTACCGACGTCGACGTCCTGTGCACCGGCAGCCTGTCGTGCGCGCTCGGTCACGTGCCGTGTGACGAGTGATTTCCCGGTTCCGGTCTTGCCGTATATCATGACGTTGTTCGGCGGGTCGGAACGGACGATGGGTCGGAGCTCGGCCGCGACGGACTCGATTTCGGAATCACGCCCGACGATGCGCGTACTCTGGGGGACGTGACCGACTTTCAGCAACTCCTTTCGTTCGAACACCTGTGTCGTGGTTTCGTCGTTCACGTTGAACAGGGGGTCGCTCGCCGGGTCGTCCGTGGTATCGAAATCGGAGAGCCGGGGAGGTTCATCGGACATACGACAGCCAGCGTGCGCTCAGTATAAATAACTAGGCCTTCCCCACACACAACGTGTCGAGTGTATATCGACCGAATATACGAGAGAAGAGGCGTAATTCGTCGGTATCATATTCTCATCACCAAGACCCGAGAAAGAGTGAAAAAGAATCGAGAAGGGGAGAAGAGGATGAAAAAAGGACGTGAGGAAGAGAGGAAGAAGGAGAGAAAGAAAAGCGGATGAGAAGGGGAGAAGAAGATGAAAAGAGAACGGGAACGGGTGGAAACGACGAACCGGAAAGTCGAAGCCTGCTCGTCGAACAGACGCCCGGTCCAGAGTGAAAACACGCACGATGAGAACAGTCGAGATGAAATGAGAGCAAGACGGGAGAGGAGAACAAGATGGGAGAGCAAAAAATCAAAACCGGGGAAGTAAAACGGACGTGTAGAAAAACCATCAGGGAAGTAGAACGGAGCGGTAACGTGTGTTTTTCGTGTGATGTTGGACACCCCTCGTCCAGAGTGTAACGGTGGGAAAATCGGGTGTTTTTGAAGGAGGAATTCCTGAAAGTCGGAAGTAAATCTCGATGGTAAAGACCGGATAGACGACAGCTGAAAATAACGGACGAGAAAACGCGCCACTGGGCGAAAGAAGGTCCGTTTCGTCTGGAGGTTAGCGTCGGTTTATCGGAAGAAAGGAAAGGGTGACACACACCCCTCGTCCAGAGTGTAACGGGGAAGATGGTGGGTGGGGTGGAGGAGTGGGGGGAAGAGACGCGGGCGGTCTGTGATAGAGCGGGAAAACACGATCTAAAAGCCTCAGGCGGATATTACCGGTAGTACCGAGACCGTCGCGTTATTCGAGACGTTGCTCGGGATGATAGAATCGACCGATAAATACTCGACAGCAATTCATCGGCTACTCAATATAAATCCGTTGTAGCCCATACAACCGGGATAAAGAATATATGGATATATAGAATGTCGTTCACGTATCCATGGAGCATATCGAACGATTAAGTATAATATGTTAGAGCACGAAAAGTCCATTAAGCTAATTTCATTTTAACGAAGACGAATTTCTATTCGTCTTCGACTCTTGTTCCAGTCGAAGCGACCCCTCGGAAATCCCGCTGAAACGTGTGATTTGTGGGGGGTGGTTCGGAGCATGGAATTCGTGGAGTGTAGTCTTCGGGGAGGAGTTCGTGGGACGTAGTTTGCGAGGTGTAACGTCACGGGACCGTCCATGGGTTTCGAGATCCGTTCGTCTTTCCCTCGGCTGCACTCCGATATACTGCACTCCGTTATTTTCGTCCCACCTCACCTCATCCCTTCCCTCACCCCCCCACCCCCACCCCCACCCCCACCTTCTCCCCATTACACTCTGGACGAGGGGTGTGTGTGAACCAAAGTATGTCTTCTAACTATCAATTTCCCGTTCGTACCCGAGTCGGTTGCCGTCCTCCCGATTACGAACAGAGTAATCCACCGTCGAAAGCGGAACCGTGCACTTAGCCGTCGGTACGAACGACCAGCGCGGCGGCGATTAGCAGGGCGGCGGTCCAGAGGAGTGCGATATCGAGGACCGGATAGAGCGACCCGCTGACCCCCGCGCCGGTGTCGTATCCATCGCCAACAATCGCGTTCAGTACGCCGAAGGCGACGACAGCGACGAAGGTAAATCCGAACGCCGTTCCGAACCCCACGTCGGGTCGATACGCGACGAGCGGAACCGCGAGGAAGACTGTTACGATGCTACCGACGACAAACGGCGAAATCGGGAGCGGCCGTATCATCCACGCCCGGAGCAACGACCCGAGAACGCTATTGACGATACCGGATAACCCGATCCAGACGCCGACCAGCCGAAGTGGATGATCGAGTGCAGTCTCGATTCGACGGATTACTCCTTCCTCGTCATCCGCCGTTTTGTCACCTGTATCTTTGCCACCCGCCGTTTTGCCACCCGTCGTTTTGCCACCCGCCGTTTTCTCGTCCGTCATGCTTCCTCCAACGCGACCACCGCGTTTTCGATGCCGACGTACACCCGCTCTCCGACGACGGCGGGCGGCCCGACTGAACCGGTTCCCTCCTCGGGTTCGAACGCGAACAACCGTTCCCCGCTAGCAGCGTCGAGCGCGACGAGGCCCGACTCCGCTCCGACGTACACGGCGGTATCCGTGACCGCGAGGCCAGAGATGAAACTCGTCCGGTTCTCCCCCGTCCGTCCCACCGACGTCTTCCAGCGCGTGGAACCATCCGTCGAATCGACCGCGACGACGTGTCCCTCTCCGGCGCGGAATAACGTTTTCCCGTTCGCCGCCATCACCGCCCCTGTCGCGTCGGTGGTCCATTCGACCGTTCCTTCCCGCACGTCCACCGCGTAGAGTCGCCCCGCGCCGCTGTAGAACGTTCCGTTCGAGATAACCGGACCGTTCCCGAACGCCGCTTCGATATCGCCGGGAAGCCCGGGCCGTGACAGTTGCCAGCGCGTTTCGCCGTTCGTTGCGTCGAGGCCGACGAGAGTGGTTCGGGAGCGTCCCGCTCCAACGAGGATACCGTCCGCGTACGCGAGAGGTCGATATTTGCTGGGCGTTTTCCAGCGAGGAATCCCGTTCGATGCATCCAACGCGATGAGCGAGTCGGAACTACCGAAGTACGATGCGAGGAAGATCGTGTTCCCGACCGGGAGCACTTCGTCGAAACTGCTGTTCGTGGCGAACTTCCACCGTGCTTGGTTCTCGGAGACGGCGTACAAATTCACTCCTGCCCTATAACACGCCTGCCCATCGACGACGACCGGACCTCCCTGCAGGAGCTCGCCTTCGGTAGCGAACCGCCACCGCTCCGTTCCGGTGGCCGCGTCGAGCGCGACCAACTCGTGTCGCGTGAGGGCGTAGAGGATGTCGCTCGCGACGGTCGGCGACTGGAACAGATGCGGGTCGCCGACGGTCGTCCGCCAGGCGACTCGAACGTCGTCCGTCGGCGCGCTCGTCGTCGGCGCATATCCCGACCGGGAGGGGTCCCGACCGCGCATCGGCCACGCGTCAGGCGGAACCGACGGGTCGAGTGACTGCTCGTTCGTGAACAGGGAGGGGCGGACGTACCACGCACCGAGGGCGGCGGCACCTCCCGCGGTGAGTAGCTGTCGGCGTGAAACCCGTGGGGACTCTGGAAACACGTTCTGAATCAGTCCTATCCGTAATAAACAATTTCGAAAGCGACGTGAGGAATATCGTCGGTATCCGATGCAGTACCGCACCGTTCTCTCCCACTCATTAAATCGTCCACCCTTCCCTCTGTGGATAGCCCGAGGCTCGTTTGTAAAATTTAAGCAAGGCGGAACACCATGGTTCCGTATGCGAACCGGTATCGACGGCTCAACACTTCTCGTCTTTCCCGTCGAACATGTGTGACGACCGAACGCAGGTCGTTCGTCGCCACCTCGACGACGGGCTATCGCTCGGAACGTTCGAGCAGGAATCCCGTCCGACCGAGGAGGCAGCGACTCGGTTCTTTCGGACCCTCTTCGTGCAGCTACTCGACTTCGAAGCGACGCCCTCGTCGCTCGGCGATACTCCGTGGCAGGACCTTCCGGTCAGCGAATGGTCGAGTGCATCGCGGACGATGGCCGCTCGCGTGCTTGCGAAAGCCGGGTCGTTTCGGGTGGTCTACGTGGAACTGGAGGAACTCACGCGGACCGCCGAGCGAAGCGTCGTCCGTGACCTCGCCGATTCCAACCGTTCGGAAGCGTGGGGCGGTAGCGGTTCCTTCGTGGCCGTTTTCCACGCTCCGGACGCCGACGTTTGGCATCTCGTGACGCCGTACGAGGACGGAATCGGTGACATCACCACCGGCCGACCCGTTCTCCGGCGGTACGTCCTCGGAGCGGGCGAAACGCACCGAACCGTCGCCAGCGCGCTGGCGGGACTGAACGCGACCGAGAGCGGTCTCGCCGACCGAATTCACGACGCCTTCCGTCTCGAGCCGGTCACGAAGCGGTTCTACGAGGAGTACACGGAGGTGTTCGATACCCTTCGCACCGAACTCCGGGAGAAGGGAGTGTCGGAGACCGCGGCCGACCAGGGTGCGCACCTCACGCTGAATCGGCTGTCGTTTTTCTATTTCCTGCAAAAAACGGGGCGACTCGGCGGGCGAACGGACTTCCTCCCGTGGTTCCTCCGGCAGTACGAACGCTCCGACGATGTGGACTGCTTCCACGAAAAATGGCTTTCCGCGCTCTTCGGTCGCGTTCATCAACCCGACGGGACGCCCGCCGATACGACAGCTTCCAATGATACCGCAGTATCGGATTCGACGGTACTTTCCGACTCCTCGGCACTTCCCGACTCCGCGCCGTTCCCCAACTCCTTGACGTTCCGCGGTCCGGTCGCCGACGCTCTTTCCGAACGTCCGGAACTCGATGGCGGACTCTTCCGGTCGGATGTCGTCGAGACGGAGGGCGCTTTCCTCTCGGATGCCACCTTGCGCTCCGTCATCCGTGACTTCTTCGAGGAGTATCCCTTCACGCTCGCCGAGGAGCGACCGGACGACATCGACGTCGCGGTCTCTCCCCGGATACTGGGGACGATTTACGAATCGTTCATCGCCGAGCGGGAACGCGACGAGGCGGGTATCTTCTACACGCCACGTACCGAGGTGGACCTGCTGTGCCGGACGGCGCTGTACGAACAGTTCCGCGACCGACTCGACATCGATGAGGCGGACGCCGAACGGCGTCTGGTCGAGTTCGTCTTCGGCGACCCCCTCGATTGGAACCCCGAACCCGCCGAACCGACCGATGAATTGGAGTCCGTCCTGCGCTCGCTCGACATCGTGGATCCCGCGTGTGGCGGGGGTGCGTTCCTCATCGGGATGACGGAGATTCTCACCGAACTCTACCGAAAACTCGGCTACGATGGGGCGTACGGGTTGAAAAAGCGAGTCCTCTCCGAGAACGTCTCCGGCGTCGATATCAAACCGTGGGCGATTCACGTCGCGGAGATGCGTCTCTGGCTCTCGTTGCTCCGATCCGAAGACGGTTGCCCAGACGATACCCATCCCGACGCTACTCGTTCCGCCGATAGCCATCATGGAGCTACTCATTCCGCCGAGACTCATCCCGGCGATACCCATCATGGCGCTCCCTGTCCCGATGTGCACTCTCTCTTTCCCGACCTCTCGTTCGACCTGCTGGTCGGCGACACGCTGGTCCAGAACGCCAGCGCTGACGAGCACCTTCCCTTCGAGCAACTCCGTCACTGCGCCGATGAAGGGGACGATACGGGAGGGGAACTCGAGCGGGAACGCCGCGAGTTAGTGGACCGAAAGACCCGATTTTTCGAGGGAGAACTCGACGACCCGACGCTCGTCGAAGCACAGCGAACGAATCTAGTCCTCGCCGCCCTGGAGCGGGCCACCGACCGGCAGTCGGCGTCCTCGACGAGCGCGACCGCCACGCTCGACGGAATCGAACGGCTTCGGGAGCGGGTCGAGTCGGACGACGGAGACGGGTTCGTCTGGGAACTCGATTTCCCGGCCGTGATGACGACCGGCGGGTTCGATATCGTCATCGGCAACCCGCCATACGTTCGCCACGAAAACATCTCCCCACCGAACCTCCACCAGTTCGGTCCCGACGCGACGACCGCCACCATGTCCCCTGCCACCACGACCACCGCTACCGATGCGTTCCGCACCGATGCGTCCCGCGAGTCGAAGTCGGCGTACAAACGAGCGCTCGGCGAGTTCGTCGAACGGCGGTTCGACATCGCGCCGTACAAGACGAGTGACCTGTACCTGTACTTCTATTTCCGCTCGATGGACGTGCTTCGGGAGGGTGGCACGCTGTCGTTCGTCACCTCGAACGCGTGGTTGGACGTCGATTACGGCGTTCGATTACAGGAATTCCTGCTCTCCGAGGGTGACGTCCGCTATCTCTTCGAGAGCCGCGCCCGGCGGACGTTCGAAGAGGCGGACGTCAACACCGTTCTCTCCGTCGTAAATCGGAATTCCTCCGGCCGATTGTCGAACGCCGTCGAGTTCGTGGCGGCGTACACGGAGTACGACCGATTCGTCTCCGGGGATACCCTCGAATCCGTCCTCGTCGGGTCGGGAACTGGTTCTTCTCTCCCCTTCCACGACGAACGGCTGACGATCAAAACCGGTGACGGGTGGCGGTCCATCGGCGTTCCCGAATCCGCGCTGTGGCGGCTCGGCAGTGCGAGTACGACCACCGACGAGGCCGACGGGTGGGTGCGACCGCGGGGGGACTACCGTTCGGGCAAGTGGGGAAAATACACCAGAGCGCCGACGGTCTTCTTCGATATCGTGGGCAATGCGGACCCTGAACTGGTCCCGCTCGGCTCCCGTTGTGCCGTCCAGCGGGGGACCCGAACCGGCGCGAACCAGTTTTTCTACCTCCCCAGCGACTACTACGACGCGCGTCCGGAGGGGGACTCCCTCGTTCTGACGGCCACCGGCGAGTGGCCCGACGGCGGCTACGCGACGGAACTGGAGATACCGCGGTCGTACTGGATGCACGCGACGGCGGACGGATGGGAGCCGAACCTCGTGTTGAAAACGTCGAAATCGTTCGAGACGCCGATTTTCGACCCCGAATCGCTCGAACCGGGTCGGGGGCTCCGATACGTCCTCCGCATCGACGAGCTGCGGGACGAACTGGACGGGGACGTCGCCGAGTACGTCCGCTGGGGCGAGGAGTACGACCCGAGCCGGGACGATATCGGACGCAAACGCACGCCGTTCCCGTCCTCGGTTTCGAGCCGTGGTGTCGGGTGGTACGACCTCACCGAGGACCTCCAGCGCGGGGACGTACTCCCGATGAAGAGTATCGACCTCCGCCACGCCTACTGGTTTCCGACCCATCAAACGTGGATCGACAACCGCCTTCACGGAATCGAAGTTCCCGGCGGCGAACGGAACCGGCGGTTCGTCGCGGGACTGCTCAATTCGACGTACGGCGCGCTCGCCGCGGAGGTAAACGGCCGCGTGAATCTGGGGCAGGGCGCGCTGGACATCGCGACCGACGACCACAGAAGGACGCCGATTCCGCGCCCGAATGCCGTTGATGACCAGTTGAAAGCCGATATCGCGACGCGGTTCGAGCAACTCGGTGCCCGTCCCATCGCGTCCATCTTCGACGAACTGGGAACCTCCGACCCGGAATCGGTATCGTTCGAGCGCGTCGCTCCCGACCGACTCGAACTCGACCGGCTTGTGGTCCGGGACCTCCTCGGATTCGACGAGGCGGTCCACCGGGACCTCTATCGGGGCGTCGTCAAACTCGCTCGACAGCGAGTCGAGAAGGCCGACGGCGTGTGAATTACCCCTGTCGAACACCTCATCGATTTCACAATGCGACCGGAAATCCACCAAATAGGTTTCAAACGCACGTCGGTGAACTCTCCGCCGACCGGCGCGGGTCTCGAATTCGAGGATGCACCAGAACGCCGATTTACCGTCCACCCGGTTATCGCCGTATGGACCGTTCGACTCGTCTCTCTCGACGGCGACTGCTTCGAGGGCTCGGGGCCTCCCCCGCGGTAGCGCTCGCGGGCTGTCTCGGCGGCCCGTCCGGCGACGAACCGGCCGACCCCGTTCCGAAACCGTATCGAACCGCGACGGCGCAGGGCGGAACCGCTCGGAACCCGGACGCGCTCCGGTCGAAGGGCGGCGTCAACTACCACGCCGCACAAGGAACCGCGACCTGTGCAAACTGCATTCACTACGTCCCCGACAAGAACGGCGACGACCTCGGCGCGTGCGCCGTCGTCAAAGGGGATATCGAACCCGACGCGTGGTGTACGCTCTACGCCCGGTACGACGGTGGCTGATGCCCGGTGCGACGGTACGACGGTAACTGACGGTTCTTCTCGCCGAACTGTCCGCGCGACTATCGCAACTAGTCCGTGATTGTCCGGCCACGGTCGTCGAGCGGACGTGCAGAGTAAACAGATGACTGCACAAGACTATTCACGAAAATCACCGACGTTCTTGCAAACGGTTCGTCTCGCTAGAAGAATCGACCTCGATACTGTTTCGCGGTTTCGAGGGTGAACGCATCGAACCGAACGATGTCGTCCGTCGAGAGGTCGTCGTACCCCTCGACGTACGCTTTCGCGGCGCTCTCGGTCGAAAACGCGAGCGGGTTTTTCATCATCGGGTCGTCGACGTGCTCGGCGTTCATTTCGAGAACGAAGTACTCGTCGGCGACACTGACGAGTTCTTTCGACTCGTGGTCGTGAACCCACTTCGTCCCGATGTCATCGGGGGACGCGTCGTCGTCGAACTGACTCGGCTTTTCGACGTAGGCGACCAAACACCCCGTCGAACAGAAGTGGACGCGCTCGCCGTCCGTCCGCTGCAACTGCGCGTTGTACTTCGGATACATCGCGACTTTCATGTTACAGACGGCGCATTTCTCGTCCTTCGCGGGCGTTTCGGGGGTTCCCTCGGCGGTGTCCCCGTGGGACGTTTCACCATCCGTCGTCTCGTCGTCTCGTTCCGACTCTCCTTCCTCCGTTTCCGTTCCGTCCTCCGTTCGAGTCTCCCCGTCGTTCGTCGTACCCGTTTGACTCATCGTCGCCGCGACCGTCTCGCCGCCGTCATCGCCCGGTCCGCCGCCGAGACACCCCGCGAGAGCGATTCCCGCGCCGAGCGCACCCGTTTTCAGCACTGTCCGACGGTCGAATTTTCCTTCGGTTCCTGACTGGTCCTTTCGTCCCATGGAGTAAGGGTCCCAGTATATTTATTAGGTCATTCTGGTACGGTGGGCGAATCAGCCGGAATGGACGCTGAAAACGGCACGTACGCGATATCACTCGACAGATGCATCGCGCTCGACTGTATTCTCCGACCGTACGGACCACTGGTGGCGGTCGCGCGGTTCGAGATGTGTACCAGTCACGCTATACTGGTCGCCTGGGAAGTATCGATGTGTTTCGACGTGTGACGGCGCTCGGTGTCGTGCTCATCATCGCAACGACCGCCATCGGGGTCGGCTCGTTCGCCGCCGATACGACGGCGACACCCGAACCGGTGGCGTTCCACGAAACGGTCTCGGCCGGTCTCTCGTCGACCGCCATCGAGGAGAGCCGCGAGCGGGACCTATTGGTGCCGCAGGTCGAGGTCTTCTACTCGGGCTATCGGTACGTGCTGGGATACTACGGCGTCTCGGCGTACGCGCGAGTATCGCAGCTTCCGGAGACGACACAGCGGTACGGGACGCCCATCGCCGTCTACGTGAGCGACCTCTCGACGGTTTCGCTTCGCACGACCGAGGACGGCTATCTCGCGCACGACGGCACTCCCGACTGGGTTCGCGCCGACCGGGCGTTCTTCGTCCGCGACAGCGACGGCAGGACGATGGCCGGACCGGCCGTCCCCGCGTTCAGCGACCGAACCGACGCGGAACGGTTCGCGTCGGCCCACGGCGGTCGCGTCGTTCGGTGGGAGACCGCCGTCGAGACGGTCGGGACGGCGGATGACCGCCGCGCGGGAGCGGACGCGTCGTCCAAGCGCGCCGGAGCGGACCGGGACGTGCGAGCGACGGCGGGCTATCGGGACCGGCCGACGTCCGTCGTCGTCGGCCGCGACGCGCCGACAATCGCCGCGGCAATCGACCGAGCGCCCGCCAACACGACGGTGTTCGTTCCCCCCGGCACCTACGAGGGGAACGTGACCATCCGCAAACCCGTCACGCTCCGAGGGGCGCCGGGTGCGACAGTCCGCGGTAACGACTCGACGGGTGTCGTTACCGTTCGTGCTGACCGCGCCGCGGTCGTCGGACTCTCCATCACCGGAACCGAGTCCGGGGCCGGGTCCGACTCGTCCGGGTGGGTCGGCAGCGATCGCGGATGGGATTCGTGGGTGAAAAACGCCTACGCGGACAGCAGCGCGGCCATGCGAGTTGACGACGCCGACGCAACGCTGATCGCCGACGTGACGGTCACGACGCCGGATACCGGCGTTTTTGTCACGAACAGCACCGATGCCGTCGTCACGAACCTCACGCTTCACGGGAGCGACGACCGGTACGAGGGCGGCATGGGCGTCATGTGGATGTACTCGAACGGGGTCGTCCAGAACTCGCGGTTTCTCGACGGCCGCGACAGCGTTGCCACCCATCGCGCGGACGGACTCGTCGTCAGGAACAACACGATGACCGGGGGACGCATCGGCGTTCACCTGATGTACACCTCCGGGACGCTCGTGGCGAACAACACCATGCGCGACCAGCGACGCTCGGGAATCAGCGTGATGACGAAACCGACGAACACCACGGTCGTCGATAACAGGGTGGCGGGAGCCGACATCGGAATTTCAGTCGCCGGAAGTCGGGCCTACGTCGCGCGCAACATCGTGGCGAACAACACGTACGGTTTCGAGGTGACGACCAGCCACTCGATTTACGAGGAGAACGTCGTCTACGGAAACCGAATCGGCGCACAAGCGACCGACCTCCTCGCGTCGAACTCGGTTTCGAACAACGATTTCGTCTCAAACGAGCGCCACGCGGCCTCGACGTACAGCACGTTGCACGTCTGGACGTACGATGGCGTCGGTAACTACTGGAGCGGCGCGCCCGGCAGAACCGCGGGGGACCGCCTCGACCGCTCGTTTTCACCGACGGACCCGGTCGGACGGCGACTCGCCACGATGCCTGCCGTTCGCGTGGTGGCGGAGTCGCCGGGGTATCGACTGACGCGGTTCCTCCGCGGAACCGTGCCCGGGATGCGCACCGACGGCGTGGTGGACCGTCGTCCGCTCTCGCACCCGACCAACCCCGACCGGATTTCCCGCGCGGAACAGTTCGCCGACCGAACCGCGGTTGCGCACGACTCAGCCAACCGAACCGCGATTGCATACGACTCATGACGACGACGCACCCCGACCTTCCGAACGCTGTCGAACAGTCCGCGACCGACGATGCGGGACCCCGCGAATCCACGGAACGCTCCGCGGTCACCGCTGCCGACGTCACGAAACGCTTCGGGGACGTCGCCGTGTTGTCCGGCGTTTCCCTCACGGTGCCGACGGGAACCGTAACCGCGCTCATCGGGCCGAACGGGTCCGGGAAGACGACGCTGCTTCGCACCCTCTCCGGCCTCATCGAACCGACCGAAGGGGACATTACGCGTCCCGAGAACCGGGGACGGGCAATCGGCTACCTTCCACAGACGCCCTCGTTCCGGGGTCAACTGACGGTCGAGGAGACGGTCGCGGCGTACGCCGCCATCGTCGGCGAGGACGACGTGACATCGACGCTCGCTCGCGTCGGACTGGAATCCGCCCGCGACCGACGCGCGTCGAACCTCTCCGGCGGCATGACGCGGTTACTCGGAATCGCCACGGCGCTCCTCGGCTCGCCGCCGCTCGTCGTCCTCGACGAACCGACCAGCGGCCTCGACCCGTCCATGAGCGAGCGCGTCTTCGATATCGCGAACCGGGTCGCGGCGGACGGGACGGCCGTCCTGTTGAGTTCGCACGACCTCGAACTCGTGGCGGAACGCTCTGACCACGTGGTGGCGCTCCGACGCGGGGAGGTTGCGACGAGCGGGCGTATCGAGAGCGTCACCGACGACGAGGGGTCGCTCCGCACGCTGTTCGACGACCTCGTTGCGGACCACGAAGGTCACGTCGCGGTTCGAAGCGCCGGAGGGGACGCATGAGCGACGAGACGGCGACGGCCACGCAACGGCCGACGCGCGCCGACCGCGGCCTCGGACTCCGCGCTGCGGGGCCGGTCTTCCGCCGCGAACTGACGACCATCCGACGAAGCCGCGCCTATCTCGGGTTGGCGGGCGGATTCGCCGTCGCCGTCGTCGGACTCACGCTTCTGGGCGGCGGCGTCACGGTCGGGTACGTGCCCATGATAATCGACCTCCTGACCTACGTCGAGGTGTTGGTCCCGGTGGTCGCGTTCGCGCTCGGCTACCGCGCCGTGCTCGACGACCGAATCAGCGGCGAACTCGCCGTACTGCGGACGTTTCCGCTCCCGCGGGCGGCCTACGTCGTCGGCGTCGTGGCGGCGCGACTGTGCGCGCTGGTCGTGCTCCTCACCGTGCCGCTCGCGCTCGTCGGCGCGATAGCGTTCCTTCGGCCGGAACCCGCCGAATACCTGTTCGCCACGACGAGCGGTGCCGATTCACCCGTTCTCTACGTCCGGTTCGTTTCGCTGACGCTCCTCTACGGTATCGTGAACCTCGTGGGCGGTATCGCCGTCTCCGCGACCGCTCGTTCGGTTCGCACGGGCGTCGTCGTCGCCGTCATCTCGGTCGTGACGCTCTCACTTGGCTTCGACCTGTTCGTGCTCAGCGGACTCGCGGAGGGGATGCTCGGGGAGCGAACGCTCGCGGCCGCCCTCGCGCTCGGTCCGGCCAGCGCGTATCGCGCGCTCGTGATGACGACCGTCATCGGTGCGACGACGAGCGGCGTGACGACGATTCCTCCCCTCTTTCCGACCGTGGCGCTTCTCGCGTGGGCAGCAGTTTTGCTCGCCGTCGCCATCCGTCGGGTTTGGTAGCGCCCCGCCACACCGTTCAGCCGTTAGCGACCGATTTGGCCGATGAGCCGCGGCGTCACCGCGTCATAGTCGATGACGTCACCGCCGTACTCGTCCGCGAACGCGTCGGCGTCCGCGCGCTCGCCGAACGGTAACAGGTCGTCGCCCATCGCGCCAACGACGTCGCTCCCGACGACGTAGACCAGTTCGCTGACGGGCGAGAACGACTCTTCTTGGAGATGCGAGGAGATGAATTGGTCGCCGCCGTCGGAGAACACCTCGTAGTCCACGGCCGAATAGTCCGTGATGAACCCCTCCCGTCGCGTCCAGTCGCGGTCGCTCGCTCGCATATCGTACTGAAATCCCTCCCACGCGCTGCAGAACCACGCGGGACCGTCGTGCTCGGGTCCCTCGTCCCGATAGAAGAACTGCGCTTTCGGGCCGGGATGTTGCTCAAGAACCATCCCGCAGGTCTCACACTGTTTCGTCCCCGTCAGCGCTATCGGCTCCACCGATTTCCCGTTTCCGCTCCCGAGACACCCGGCGAGGAGGGCGGCTCCCGTCGTTCCAGCACCTACGAGGACCGCCCGCCGCGACGCCGCGGGTCGAAGCTTCGTCATTGTCCGTTCTACCTAGTCGTTCCCCAAATACGGTCTGGTAGGGTCCTCGAATCCCGGTCTCGGAGCGGTACGCGCCGTTTTCGCCCCATTTCGTTCGTTTGGCGCGGAGCGGTCCAGCGGCGCCATCGCTCCAACGCGCGTCTCGAAAACGCAGCGGTGACTCGCCGCGTCGAATCGATTAGAGTCGAAACCGGATGCTACGGCTCCCGAGGACCCGCATTCGAAGCTCGCACCAGAACGTCCTTTTCCGACCCGTGGCGATATCCGCCAATGGCACACCCGACAGTCTCGTCCGTCCCGACCGTCTCACTCACCGCTCCCGCTCGCCCACACGTAATCGACGCCGCTCGTCATCGACGTCGTTCGGTTCCGATTCGACGCGCGCGGACGGAAAAGTCGAACGCGACCCGGTGGCACCGACGATGAGTAACGCTTCGAACGCGACGACGGTCGTGGCAGGGTTTATACACAATCGAAGCAAACTCGCCACGTAACGCCGCTGACTCCGTATGAATCTCGGTATCCCGACCCTCGTCTTTGGCACCCCGTGGATGCGAGCGCTCGCTCGTTCGACGAGCGGTGGTCTCGCCGACCCCGCCACGCCCTTGCACCTCGGTAGTACCACGACGGACGTGACGTTCGTCTTCATCGTTCTCGGCGGCATCGCATCGAGCGTGTTGGCCAGCGCCAGCGTGTTCGCCTTTTCACAGCGCCGCTCCCGGCCCTACCTGTTCGTGTCGCTCGCGCTCGGGATGCTCGCGGCGAAGGCGTTCATGGGCGGACTCACCGCCTTCGGATTCGTCCCCGGGGCGACACATCACCTGATAGAGCACGCGCTCGATTTCGCCACGGCGCTGTTGCTCATCGCAGCCGTGGTCTTCGCTCGGATGGAATCCGCCGGGTCCGAGGACCGTCCTCGACGCGAAGACGCCGACGACGAACGAGTAGACACCGACTTCCCGAACGGGTTCGAACAGTGATTTCGCCGACTTCTTTCCGACCGCGCCGCCCGCCCGCTCCGTGAGGACCCATTTTTCGAGGCGCTTACCGCGACAGCACGCGAGAATATCGTGAGGTTTAGAAGTCTCGTCACCTGAGAAACGGGTAGGAACGGCGACACGGAACCACAGCTACACATGACGGAAACACGTACCCGAATCGAGCTTCAGATCCGGCGGAATCCCGGCATTCACTTCAACGAACTCGTGCGGTCGGTCGATTTCGCTCCCGGTCAAATTCAGTATCACGTCCACCGGTTACTCGACGACGATTCCATCGTCGAAGAGAAACTGTACGGCCGAACGCACTACTACTCGCCGTCGTTCGACCCGTGGGAACGGCGTCTCCTCGCGCTGTTCCGCCGGGAAACGTCGCGCGACATCATCGGGTACGTTCTCGAACACGAGCCGACCGACCCGCAAACGGTCGCCGACGACCTCGGAATCGCCCGGAGCACGCTGGAGTGGCACCTGAGTCGGCTCGTCGAACAGGAAGTCATCGTCAAGGAACGCGACGGCCAAAACCGCGTGACGCTCGTGGTGAATCGCCCTGACCGGACGCGAACGCTCCTGAAGCAAATCGCGCCGTCGATTCCGGACCGGTTCATCGACCGGTTCACCCGACTCGTCGATAGCCTTCTCGCCGAATAGGCCGTGACCGGTTCGTCCGTCGAAGCGGGAGAATTTCCCCCTCTCCCGTCCCGAGTCCCGACCTCCTCTCTCCCCCGGGTTCCGACTTTTTCCCCTGAGTCCCGACCTTTCCTCCCGTATCGACACCTCTTTCGATGTTCACACCAGAACCTACTTTCAACGCCACCGATAACCGACACCGTACTGGACGGAGACGCACATGAAACGAAAGCGACGGCCGAGCGCATTCTCGGCTGCACGACAGTCAGAACGCCGAACCATACCATGAACGTCGAGCGAACTCTCCGGAACCTCCTTTTCCTGATCATCGGGTTGGAAATCGCGGCCTCTCCGGTTGCGGCACACACCGGGACGACGCACGCGGCAACGCCCCACTGGATTCTCTTCTCCTTCTTCGTCGGAGGTATCTGCGTGATGGCCGGGGTCGCCGCGGCGATTCGGCGCGAACTCCTCTCGATACCGCTCGCTGGCGTCCTTCTGACGGCGAGTGCCGTCACCGCGGTCTTCGGCGGTATCGGTCTCGTCGAAACCCAAATCGTCGGTCAGACGGCACCGCAGCTCATCGCCATCTATCCGGTTCTGAGCCTGTTCATCGGCGGCCTCCTCGCCGTGGGCGGCTTTCTCCTCGTGCTCACGAGGTACCCGACGAAACCGCAGTACGCCCTGCTTTGCATGGTGTTGGCGGGGTGGATACTCTACCCGACCGTCATGCCGGGACAGGGGTATTACAACCCGCTCGGGTACCTGCTCGTGCTCTCGCTTCCGGCGATCATCGCGTACATCGTTTGGACCGACGCGCGCGGCGTCCTCCAGAGCATCCGTCTTCAGACGACGCCGAAGCTCGTCGGCATCGTCGCGGGGTTGTTGATGTGCGTCTTCTTCGCGTTCTCGGCCGGAACGATGAGTATCAAACCGGACTCCGGGATCAACGCGCCGACGAGCGCGTTCATCATCCCTTACAATGTCGCCAGTCCGCTCGTCGTCTGGCCCGCCGTGGAGTGGTACTTCCCGTCGATTCCGTTCACCGGCTATCTCTCCGTCGGCTCGTTCCTCTTGATGGCCATTCTGGGCGGTTTGACCGGCCTGAACGCGGCCATCGTGACACAACAGTGGTCCGGTTCGGAGTCGGTTTCCGCCACGCCGCTGTTCTCCGGCTCGCTCGCCGCCTCCGGCGCGACCGCGTGCTGTTGCTGTGCGCCCGCGTTCTACGGTGCCCTCAGCGTCCTGTTCGGGACCGCCGTGACGCCCGTCTACTGGTCGTTCATGATACCGTCGTCGCCGGTCGGGTCCACGTTCTTCGCCGCGAGCGTGCTGTTGCTCCTCTG
This sequence comes from Haladaptatus paucihalophilus DX253, assembly GCF_000376445.1. NCBI lineage: Archaea > Methanobacteriati > Methanobacteriota > Halobacteria > Halobacteriales > Haladaptataceae > Haladaptatus > Haladaptatus paucihalophilus. The sequence goes on from NZ_AQXI01000002.1 coordinate 407,627, forward strand.
GAGCATCGTTCGGGCGACCGGCGCGTCCGCGGGCGACGCGTGTGCCGTCGCGCCGTCGGAGTGAATCGGAAATCGGAAATTGGGAATCGAAATCGGGAATTCCTGTCGGCGACCGGGATTTGCGATTGGGTCGGATGCCGTCTTAGAGTTCTTCTCGAAGCCGCGTGAACAGTCGTTCTTCGCGGTCCGCGAGCGCCGCCGCCTGCTCGCTGGCGTCCTCGAACAGCGCTCCCTGTTTTTCCCCTTCGACTTCGCTCGCCTCTTTGAGCGTGTCGCCGAGGCCGGTCCAATCGTCCGCGACGGCGTGGAAGCGGTCGGGAATCTCTCCTTCGAGTTCGAGGTCGGATGCAACGTGGTCGAGGAAATCGGCGTACAATCGGCGGAACGCGCCACCGCCCGTTCCCCGCCGTTCGATGTTCTGGTAGGCGAACCGGGCGCACCAGCCCGAATCCTCCAACGCGGTCCACGAGGGGAGGTCCGCCGCGAACCGGCGAATTCCGTCGATACCTTGCGAGTGCCAGCCGCCGTCCTCCGCCGAGAGCATGAGGTCTGCCGTCCGTCGAACCGCGTCCCGACTCGCGGTCGCGAGGTCGGTTTCGATGGTCGGATCGGTCACGACGAGCCATCGGTTGTCGAGCGGGCCGAAGCCGTGGTCGGAGTCCCACGCCTCCCGAAGGTGGGAGGCGGGCAATCGCTGTGTCGTCTCGAATTCGCTGTCGGACAGGAGCACGTCGTCGCCGTCGGTGCCGACGCAGAGGAGGATGTGCGGGCCGAAGTGCGTGTTCGTTTCGAAGTAATCGAGGTAGTAGAGGTCCACGAACAGCATCACCGGAACGTCGTCCGCGAGATACTCACGAACGTCGCTCCACGCCGCACCCCACTGCCGTTCGCTGTCCTCCCGGTAGTCGATGCCGAGCGTCTCGAAGAACCCCGTCTCCAACTGCCCGTTTCGCCCCATGATGAGACGGCTCGCCGGGCCGCGCTCGTAGTATCCGAAGCCGAGTCCGGAACCGAGACCGAAACAGAGCGATTCGTCGAAGCCCCACTGGTAGAAGTCCGAGAGGTTTCGAAGCGACGCGGAGCCACAGTGCGCTCCGGGTGTGTGGTCGTACTCGGAGAGGTGCATGCGTACTCGATGGACGCGGCGTGTAAAGTAGTGACCGTCTTCGTTCTTCGAATAGTCGGACTCAAACCTTTTGATCAGTTATCGAGAATCTCGATGCTGGACGGCTGCATCTGTCTCTTCCCATTACATCCCTCATGTGTGGATATTGCTGGTGGGCTCAACATCGGATTTCCCAAACCCTCATTGAACATATGATAATTATAACATTAATTAAAAATTGTTATTTTATTATATTTCTATAATATATTTTAAATTGTGAGCAATTAAGTGCTATTATCTACATTTACGAACTGATGCAATATATCAAGCGCGGGGACGATGAGTTATTTAACCGAACACGACGTTCGTTTCTACGTTTCACTGGTGCCGCAGCTACTACTTCTGCTTTTCTCGCAACGCAAGGGATGAGCACCGCTGCGACTCGGACCAAATATACCATCCGCGAGGATACGCTGGACGAAACCGAGGTGTACGTGACTGATACGCAGAAATCGGGGCCGACGGCGGTCGTGGTAGGCGGCATACAGGGTAACGAACCCGCCGGTTACGATGCAGCCAGGGACATCAAAACGTGGTCGATAGACCGAGGAACCCTTGTCACGATTCCACAGGCGAATCCGATTGCGATTCGCCGGGATACATACTTCAACGACAGGGGGAACCTCAATCGGAAGTTCCCGCCGGGGGAAACGCCGACGACACCGCTCGCACGGGCGATTTGGGGCGTTCTTACGTCGTACGACCCGGACGTGGTTATCAATCTCCACAGTTCGCGAGGCATCTATCGGGAAGACGTCGGACCGGACGGCGTCGGACAGGCGATCTACCCGACGACCGTTTCGGGTGCCGCTCGTGACGCGATACGCACGAAAGAGTACATGAATCGATATCATCTCGACGACTCTTTTCCCGACCACTATCGATTCAAGCGCGGCAATCTGATCGATGGGACCCGTCCGTTACTCATCCACAAGGTCGATGCCGACCTGAACGAACCGGGATTCATCATCGAGACGACCCGGTACGGGACGAGCCTCAAAACGCGGACCCGTTGGGAGCTCAACATCGTTCGACATCTGCTGGGACGACACGGAATCCACCGGACGTACGAAAATTGAAATCGGGATGGTTTCGGGTTGCAGAGTCGATGAACAGTAAATGGGAGTACATCGATGGTGTTGCCCGCCATCGATCCGTCTTCGTTCTTCGAACCGCTCACTCGTCCCGCGGCGTAACCCGTACCTCGACGCCGTTCGGTCGGTAGGCGTTCGCCGCGTAGCCCCCCTCGTTCCACGGGTAGACGTCCTCGGGAACCTCCGCCCAGTCGTCGAGGACGGCGATGCGGGACGGCTGGGTTCGTCCCTCCTCGTCGGTCGCCCGCGAGAGCAACGTGACCGTCCCGTCGAACCCCGTCTTCGGTTCCCACGCGTAGCTGAACAAGCGCCACGCGCCGCTGTAGTCCGGACCGTACAGGTCGGCGTCGTGCCACGTCTCGCCGTCGTCCGTCGATACTTCGACGCGGGACACCCTGTCGTCCCCCGCCCACGCCACGCCCCGAATCTCCACCCGTCCGTCCGCGTCGGGTGTGACCGGGCGTTCGCCGTCCGGTTCCCCGATGAGCGACATGACGTTCTCGTCGAACGTGTACGGGTGCGTCACGTCGCCGACGAGTTGCTCCCACGTATCGACCGTCGGAACCGTCTCCTCGATTCCCGGTTCGGCGTCCGCCGGATGGATGCGGTAGGCACCGTGTTGCCAGTAGGTGTACGTCCGCCCGTCGTCCTCCTCGGCGAACGTCGCGTCCGTGACCATCGTGTCCGTCACCCGGAGTTCCTCGACCCACTTGACGCTGTTCGTGCCGTACCATCCCGGCACGATGAGTCGGACCGGATACCCGTGTTCGACCGGGAGCGGTTTGCCGTTCATCTCGTACGCGAGGACGCAATCGTCGAGCGCCTTCGACAGCGGAATCGATTTCACGTACACGTCGTCGTCCGCGGGGACGTCCCCGCCGACGACGGTGAGCCAGCGATCCGAATCGTCGTTCACGTCTACGCCGCGGTCTTCGAGCACCGCCCGAATCGGCGTTCCGCTCCACATCGCGGTTCCAACGGCGTCCCACGTCCACTGGACGCTCCCCGTCTCAGGGTCGTGTTGGCCGCGGTTGTTCCCCGCACACTCCATCGTGTGTGCGACGGCGACCGTCGGATAGTCCTCCCGAAGCGCCTCCATCGAGAGCGATTCGCCGTCGTCCACGCCCGTCACCCGGACTCGCCACGTTTCCGCGTCTGCGTCCGGGATGTCGTTCCGATGGCAGACGAAGTGTTCCTCGACCGGCGTCAGCCAGTCCGCGAACGTCCCCCGACTCGCCGCGCCGACGACGGTGTACCGGTCCTCCTCGTCACGAGCCTCCCGCGTCCCGGGTTTCCGTTCGAGGATGTCGTCTATCTCCCCGTGCCGTGAGTCCCGTCCAGTGCTCTCTCCCATGTATGATATTATCAGTCACGACGAGCAAAACCGTTCCGGCGTGATGTGCGAACAGGCTTTTCCTGTTCTCTTTCCGTATCGTATCCGCGAACAAATGTGGCGAATCGAAGTAATTCCGGCTAGGGGCTCTGACGAGCGTCGTCGCACCTTGATTTCGAAACGTTCCTCGGTATCGTCGCTCTTCTCCTTCCTTGTCGTATATTACCTGAGCCCTTCACTCCGATTGATCATTCCTATCAGACGGTACGTCCTCCGAACGTGATAGATGATGGGACATAACTAATTATAAAAATTCTAAATTTATGATCCGATGTCAAATAACGAGAGAGGAGAGGACGCGGGAGTCGATAGAACACGGCGTTCGTTCCTTCGTCACGCCGGAGTCGCGGCTACCGCTTCGGCGTTTCTCGCGACGCAGGGGACGACTCGGGCCGCGACTCGGACCAGATACACCATCCGTGAGGATACGCCGGACGAAACCGAGGTGTACGTAACTGATACAGGGGTATCTGGACCGACGGCGGTCGTGGTGGGCGGCATACAGGGTAACGAACCCGCCGGTTACGAAGCGGCTGAGGATATCAAAACGTGGTCGATAGACCGGGGAATGCTCGTTACGATTCCGCGGGCCAACCCGGTTGCCATTCGCCGGGATACATACTTCAACGATAGGGGGAACCTCAATCGGAAGTTCCCGCCGGGGGAAACGCCGACGACACCGCTCGCACGGGCGATTTGGGACGTCCTTACGTCGTACGACCCGGACGTGGTTATCAATCTCCACAGTTCGCGAGGCATCTATCGGGAAGACGTCGGACCGGATGGCGTCGGACAGGCGATCTACCCGACGACCGCTTCGGGTGCCGCTCGTGACGCGATACGCACGAAAGAGTACATGAACCGGTATCATCTCGACGACTCGCTCTCCGACCACTATCGATTCAAGCGCGGCAATCTGATAGACGGGGACCGTCCGTTACTCATCCACAAGGTCGACGCCGACCTGAACGAACCGGGATTCATCGTCGAGACGACCCGGTACGGGACGAGCCTCAAAACGCGGACGGCTTGGGAGCTCAACATCGTTCGACACTTGTTGCGACGACACGGCATCCACCGGACGTACGAAAATTAACGTCGAAATCCGTGCTGTGGGTGCCGAGTAGGCGGTCCCTGAACCGGTTTTCACGCCGACTCAGTGCCCGCGGTTCTACGAGCGCACGGAGCGTGACCCGTAAAACCGAAACCGAAGCCGACCCCGGTCGGCAGGCACGAATAAAAATCGTTGGAGGAACCGAACCCCCTGTTTATCGGCGTCGAATCAGCAGTACATCGATTCGGCGACGTCGATGAGCGACGCCTTGGAGAGCGACCCGGTTACCGAGTAGCTGCTGTCGTCGTCCGACCACTGGAGCAGGCCCTGCTCGCCGACGGTGGTGTAGGTGGCGTCGTGTCCGGCGACCGAGACGGTCTGGTCCCCGCGAGACGGGCGCGTCGCGGATGTCTGCGAGACGACCAGCGAGTCGGTTCCGTTCGAGTATCGCAGCGACACCGACGCGTCGCCGTTCGAGGTCGTGACCGTCACGTTTTCGAGCGAGTAGCCGTCCGGAACGTCGGTCGGCTCGCGGATGGCGAAATCGACCGCCTCCTGTGCGTCAGCGACCGAGGAGTACGTCGTGGTTTCCGGCAGCCCGACGTCGATGACCTTTGCGTCCTCCGGCGGGGTGTACGTGAACCGCTCGTCGGAAATCGACGCGTCGTACGACAGGTTCGAATACGTCATCGTCGTCGTAGTCGTATCGTTTCCGACGGCTGTCTCCACGTGCGTCTTGACGGGGAACCAGTTCTCCTGGTCGAGCCAGACCGTCTGGTTCTGCATCAAGTTCCCGAGGGACTCGTTTTTCGGCTGGAGCGTCACCTTGTAGGTTTCGCGGCCGGAGACCGTCGCTTCCCCTTGGTACTCCGCGGTGAACGCGTCCGAGAACTGCTGGAACGCTTTGGTGAGGTTCTGGACGAGACCCGCGTTCTCGCCGCTGAGCCGCAGGTGACGGGCGGTGTTCCGCGTGTCGTTGTACATCCAGATGTCCGACCCGTTCGAGACCATCACGTCGCCCGCCGTGGGTCCGTCCGTGTACTCGTACCGGACGTGGTTCGGCAGTCGCTGCCAGACGTCGGCGCGGACGGTCTGCGTGTCGTTCGCCCGCTCGGTTTCGACGGTCACCGTTCCGGTGACGCTGGTGACCGTGGTGTTGTTGCCGAGGGCGTGCTGTTCGATGGTCGATTCCGATGGCGTCGAGGTATCCTGTACCTGATCGGAACTCTCCATGCTCGCATAGCCGCCGACCGAGGCGGCGACGACGAGCGTGAGGAGACCAAGTGTCAGGAGGGACTTTCGTGTGACCATGCGACCGAAAATTACCACTGCCGTTTGATGAAATCTTTTATGAATTTCTGATAGATGAGATGAATTAGCACGGTGTTGAGATTTGCTCGACGGCCGGAGTCCGTCGAAACCCGCTCTCTGAATCGCGCTTACTGCACCGAGAATCCGCCGTCGACCACGAGGCCGTGGCCGTTCACGAACGAGGCTTCCTCGCTCGCGAGGAACAACACCGCGTCGGCAACCTCCTCGGGACGGGCGAGTCTGCCGAGCGGATATCGTTTCAGCAACTCCTCTTTCGCCTTCTCCGGGTCGGGTCGCGTCTCGAAGAACTCGCGCCCGAGTTCGGTGTCCGTGAACGCCGGGAGGACGGCGTTCGCGCGGACGCCCGCACGGCCCGCCTCGGCGGCGACGGCGCGGGTGAAGTTGAGCACGGCACCCTTCGTCAGCGAGTACACGGACTGCATCGGCAGTCCGTAGAAGGACGCCAGCGACCCGACGTTGACGATGTTCCCCGACCCTCGCTCTTTCAGGTGCGGGAGCGCGGCCTGACAGCCGTTCCAGACGCCGCGGACGTTCACGTCGAAGACCCCTTCGAAGACCGAATCCTGTACGTCCTCCACGTACGCTGGCGGGTGACCGACTCCCGCGTTGTTGACGAGCACGTCGAGTTCGTGTTCCGCGACCACGGCGTCCACGAGGGTCGAGAACGACTCGGCGTCCGTCACGTCGAGTTCGAAGAACTCCGCGTCGTCGCCGTCGTCCGCGATGTCCGCAACCGTCTCCGGTCCCGTCTCCTCGTTCACGTCGGTGCAGATGACGAACGCACCCTCCCTCGCACACCGCTTGGCCGTCGCTTCTCCGATACCCTGTCCCGCACCCGTGACGAACACTGTTTTATTTTCGAGCCGCATACGTAACGACTGTCAGCTGAATACTTGGTTCTTTTTATGGTTGGAAGAAACAGGTGCCCCAATCGTTCCGCGTCGCTCGAACGGGTCCCTACAGTTCGAGGAGTTCGACCGCGTTCCCGTCGGGGTCCCGGAGGAAGCAAATCCGCGTCCCGCTGCCGGTCGTCTGCGGTTCGCTGATGGTTTCCACGTCCTCGGGCAGGGTCGCGTAGACTTGCTCGATGTCGTCCGTCCGTAGTCCGAGGTGTTTCGCGCCGGTTTCGTACACGTCACGGGCGCGGCCGTCGTCCGCGTCGTCCGTGCGGTCCGCGACACTGGTCTCGTTCCCCTCGTCCGAATTGCCCGCATCGCCGTCGTCCCTCTCGTACTCGATGAGTTCGACGCGGGCCGTCTCGCCCCCGAGTTGGGCGAAGCGGCCGGTTATGGAAGTTGCAAGGCTAAAACCCCGTCCTTTAGGGCGGGGATACAGCCGACAACTCCTACCCTATCCACCACCAATAGCAAGGTCGGATATTCAACGCTACCGACACTATTAAGAGAACGAGCTTCATAACCAGTTATGAAGCCAGAAAATGAGTCGAACCGTCCGAACCTTCGAGGCCACGATTGCGAACCAGCGACAGGTTCGTGACGACCTCGACCAACTCGGATGGGCCGCCTCAAAACTCTGGAACGTCGGTCGCTACTACACGCAAGAACAGTGGGACGAAACGGGCGAGATTCCCGATGACGGGGAACTCAAAGCCGAACTCAAAGGCCACGAACGCTACACGGACTTGCATTCGCAATCCAGTCAGCGCGTTCTCGAAGAACTCGCTGAAGCGTTCAACGGCTGGTTCGGCAAGCGTCGGAACGGCGACGACCGTGCCCGACCGCCCGGCTACCGCAAAAACGGAGACTCCCACCCGCGTTCAACCGTGTCGTTCAAAGTGGCTGGCTTCAAGCACGACGCACAGTTCACCCGTGTTCGCCTCTCGAAAGGCCGCAACCTCAAAGAACACCGCTCGGACTTCATCCTGTGCGAGTACCAGACGCGCCCGGATGTTGACCTGACCGAGTGGGACATTCAACAGGTTCGCGCCGTCTACAAACGCGACGAGTGGCGGTTACAATTCGTCTGTCGCACCACTATCGACCCGGAACCGCCGGGTGACGAGGTGGCTGGTGTTGACCTTGGGATTTGCAACTTTGCCGCTATCTCGTTTGGTGGTGAGTCGGTTTTGTATCCGGGTGGCGCACTCAAAGAAGACGAATACTACTTCACAAAGAAGAAAGCCAAGTGCGACGATTCGTCGTCCCGGGAGGCTACTCGTCTCGACCGGACACGGACGGGTCGTCGGACGCACTTCTTGCACGTACTCTCGAAAGCGATTGTTGAGGAGTGCGTCGAACGAGGTGTCGGTAGACTTGTCGTTGGCGACCTCGGCGGCCTCCGAGAAGACGATGAGAACGGCGAGTCTCGGAACTGGGGCGACCACGGTAATCTCGACTTGCACGGGTGGGCGTTCGACCGCTTCACGACGCTACTCGACTATAAGGCAGAAGCCGAGGGTATCGACGTGGAGTTGGTGTCAGAACGCGATACGTCGAAGTCGTGTTCGTGTTGTGGTCACACGGACGATAACCAGCGGGTTGAACGCGGGTTGTACGTGTGTGAGACGTGCGATACGGTTGCGAACGCGGACGTGAACGGCGCGGAGAACATTCGGCAAAAGGTACTCCCGAGTCTCGCCATAGACGGCGGAGATAGGGATAACGGCTGGTTGGCACAGCCAGCGGTTCACCTGTTCGACCGTAGTGAGGGTGTTTTCGCCCCACGAGAACAGGTCGTGAACCGCGAACCGTAATATCCCAACGCGGTCGGGAATCCTCGCCCTTCAGGGCGGGGAGGATGTCAACGGTCCGCTCCCGATGGCCGTTGCGAGCGCGTCGTCAGAGAGCGTGTAGCGGTCGAGCAGCTCCAATCCGAGCACGTCGCTGTAGAATTCGACCGCGCGGTCGAGGTCCGAGACGGAGATTCCGTGGTGGTGCACGCTGGGGTGTGCCATACTGTTCCCTTCTCGCCCGCGTTCAAAGGTCTTCGTCTCCCGCGGTTCCTTCCCCTTTCGTTCCCGTCAGTCCCGGCTTTCGAGGTGGAACTTCTGGACCTTCCCGGTCGTCGTCCGCGGTAACTCCTCCACGAACTCGACCTCGCGGGGATGTTTGTACGCCGCGAGTCGTTCGAGACAGTACTCCCGCACGTCTTCCGGCGTCGCGTCCGCGTCCGGTTCGGGGACGATGAAAGCCTTGACCGTCTCGTTCCGGCGCTCGTCGGGAATGCCGACGACGGCGGCGTCTGCCACGGCCGGGTGTTCGAAGAGGAGTTCCTCGACTTCGCGCGGATAGACGTTGTACCCTGCCGTGTTTATCATGTGCTTCTTGCGGTCCACGACGAAGAAGAAGCCGTCCTCGTCGGCGTAGCTGATGTCGCCCGTGTGGAACCAGCGCTTTCCGTCTGCCTCGGTGAACGCTTCCGCGTTCGCCTCGGGGCGCTCGTAATACCCCGTCATCACGTTCGGTCCCGCGACGACGAGTTCGCCGGTTATCTCGTCGAGGTCCACGCTTCCCTCCTCGACGGGGCCGCGTTCCACCGGCGGTCGCTCGTCGAACGCGTCATCGACGATGCGGGCGGACACGCCGTCGAGCGGTCTGCCGATACTGCCCGGTCGCCGCTCCCCGGCGTGGTTCGCGTGCGTGACGGGACTCGTCTCGGTCAGGCCGTAGCCCTCGTGCAGTTCGACGTCGAACCGTTCCTCGAACGCCCGGCGGACCTCTTCGGGCAGGCCGCTTCCGCCGGAGTTGGCGAATCGGATCGATGAGAGGTCGAACTTCGTGTCTTCGGGCAGACCCGCGAGGTCGTTGTACATCGCGGGAACGGCGTGGACCAGCGTTAACTCCGCTTCCTCGATGAGGGATGCGGCCGCCTCCGCGTCCCACGCCGGTAGCGGGTAGTAACTTCCGCCGTCGAACAGGGTTGCGTTCATCGTCACCGTCATGCCGTAGATGTGGAACAGCGGAAGGACGCCGAGGTGGCGGTCCGTCGGTCGGATTCCGTCCGGGATGGGGTTCGTCGAGGCGTTCGCATCCCACGCGAGGTTGTGGTGCGTGAGGAGGACGCCCTTCGGCGTTCCCGTCGTTCCCGAGGTATAGGGTTGGACGGCGACGTCCTCGTCCGCTCGGTCGGCGATGGGACGCGTTTCGTCGGCGAGGAATGCCTCGAACCGAACGTCGCCGTCACCCTCGCCGACGGTCACGACGGCTTCCACGTCGGTTTCTTCCCGAACCGCATCGACGTGCTGTACGAGGTCCGGGAGGGTGACGACCGCCTTCGCACCGCTGTCCCCGAGGAGGTGGCGGAGTTCCCGGCGCTTGTACTGGGGGTTCATCGGGACGACCACCCCGCCAGCGCGGAGCGTGCCGTGGAACGCGGTGACGAACTGGGGGAGGTTCGGGAGGTAGATGGCGACCCGGTCGCCCGCGCCGATTTCGCGCTCGGCGAGTCCGGCCGCGAACCGCCCCGTTCGCGTCCAGAACGCTTCGTAGGAGGTCTCTTGCCCGTCGTAGACGAGCGCCGGTGCCTCGCCGCGCTCCGCCGCCGCGTCCGCCACGTGGTGAACGAGATTCATGCGTCGTCCGTGCCATGTGCCCACACTGGCAAAAGCGTTTATTGATGGTCGCCAACCGCCCTAATATAGTTATCTTTGGAAAGATTTAACGGGAAAGAGTTATCGATGTCAACCATCCCGCTCGCGGCGCACGGCACTTCGTGCGTCCCCAGTTATGGTTCCCAGTTGTATAGCGCGTCTGTGAAGATGGCGTGGACATCCTCTTCCGTCACGGGACGGGGGTTACAGCGGAGCAACCGCGCTTGCGTGTCCACGGTCTGTTTCGCCAGCCAATCCACGTCGTCCTCCGTAATCCCGGCCAACTCGGCGAGGCCGCTGGGGAGGACGTTCAAGTCCCGCTGGAGTCGGATGTACTCCCCTTTCAGGGCGTCCGCGGCCTCGTTCGTGCTCATCCCCGTCGTGTCGACGCCGAACCGACGGGCGAGCGAGGCGAACCGCTCCGGGTCGCTCGCGGCGTTGTAGCCCAGCGTGCTCGCGGGAGTGAGCACCGCGATGGTCTCGCCGTGGTAGGTGTGATACTTGTTCCCGACGGGATAGGCCATCGCGTGACAGAGGCTCGCGCCCGCGGTCAATCCGGCGATAGCACCGAAGAGGGCACCCTGCAACATGTTTTCGCGCGCTTCGAGGTCGTCCCCGTTGTGAACCGCTTTTCGGACGTTGCCCGACAGCAGGTCGATGGCCTTCTCGGAGAACATCTCGGTGAGCGGCGTCCGCCCGGCGTACACGGGCCGTTCGCGGGGGTTCGTCGGTCGGAGGAGCGAGTCGTACTCGTGGGTGGTGTACCCCTCGATGGCGTGGCCGAGGGCGTCCATCGCCGTCTTCGCGGTCAGTTCCGGCGGAAGCGTGGTCGTGAGCGTCGGGTCGAGAACCGCCGCGTCCGCGCGGATGTGGTTGCTGGAGATGCCTTCCTTTATCTCTTTTTCCTCCACCGAGAGGATGGAAACCGGCGAGATTTCGGCCCCCGTTCCCGCGGTTGTCGGCATCAGGACGAGCGGCGGTCCCGACTCGTCCAGGGCCTTCCCTTCGCCGGTCGGTTCGGCGATGTAGTCGAGCGGGCCGCCACCGTTGGCGATGACAGCGCGGGTCGTCTTCGCGGTGTCCATGCAACTGCCGCCGCCGAGACCGACGTAGAAGTCGTAACCCTCCTCGCCCTTCTCGTCGCGGACGAACGCCAAGCAGTTCTCGATGTCCGCGATGGAGGGTTCGCGCTCCGATTCGTCGTAGACGTCGACGGCGAACTTGGCGTCTTCGAGGTGCGTCTCGACGCGCCCGACGTGGCCGATATCCGAGAGCGTCTCGTCGGTGATGATGAGGCCGTGTGCGCCCTCCTCGACGCCGAGGTCGCGCAACTGGAACGCCAGTTCGTCCGTCGCGTCCCGTCCGAATCGAATCTGGGGCATCTGGATGTGCCAGACCGTTTCCGGCGAGAGTTCGTGCGACGGCGCGGAGACGGAGCGTTCGTAACTCATCTCAGGGCCACCCTTCCTGAATCTCCTCGAACTGCTCTGGGTCGTGGCCGTACACCACCTCGGCGTCGTGCTCGCGCTCTATCTCCTTCAGTTTCTGGAGGCTGTCGAACCAGTGGCGGTGACTCCAGAGCAGTCCGGCACCGAGCGGCGTCCCGTTCTCGTAGTTCTCGGTTTGGTAGATTTCGTCACCCGCGAACGCGACCGTTCCCGCACCGTCGAGGTGGAAGACCGTCCCCGTCAATCCCGGCGTGTGACCCGGGAGACGAACGAACTCGACGTCCTCGAAGTGCGTTTCTCGGTCGCGGTGGAGCACCCGCCAGTTGAGGTCGTGGTCGAAGTCGCCGAGGATGTACGCGCCGCTTCCCTCGTCCGTCTTCGTGCTGTAGTAGGCGAACTTCAACTCCTCCTCGTGGACGAACACGGGCGTGTCCGTCCCGTCGAAGTGGTGCAGGCCGCCCGCGTGGTCGAGGTGAAGGTGTGTCTGGAACACGTAATCGATGTCGTCGATATCGTACCCCGCATCCGCGAGGTCGTCCCGAAGGTCGTGTTCCCGAACGTCGTGCGGATAAAACGCCTGTTTCAACCCCTCCGGCCAGTGACCGTCGAGCGCGTCCTCGTGGTTACCCGTATCCCAGAGAATCGTCCCCTCGGGATGGTCGATGACGAGGTTGAACACGGGTATCTCCACGTAGTCGGTGTCCGGATTCGGTTCGTCGTGGGACCCGAGCGTGTTGCCCTCGATGAGGTAGTTGAGGTCGCACTCCAATCCGCCCCGGTGGATTACGTCGATGGTTGCATCAACCATGGTTAATCATTACTGTCTGACGGGATGAGCGTATCTTACTGCCGGAAACATGTCTTTTCACACACGAACGCTCGACCAGATACGAACTCCGTGGCCGACTTCCGACGGTTCGACCGCAATCGCTGTCGTATTAACCGCGGTGACACAACGGGACGGTGACTGATGCTTTCGAACCAACTGTTCTATATCGCAAACGCCGTCGGGTTGGTCGCCTTCGCGCTCGTCGGCGCGAGCAAGGCAATCCGGGAGGGATTCGACCCGTTCGGGGTGACGGTCGTCGGCCTCGTCACCGCATTCGGCGGCGGAACGACCCGCGACGTGCTCGTCAATCGCATTCCGCTCTCGCTCCAGACCCTCTCGAACATCGGGTTCGGCGTGGTCGGCGTGACCACCGCGGTCGTGCTGTCCATCCTGTTCGACGAACCGGACCGACACCCGATTTCGCTGGCCGCCGATGGCGTCGGCCTCGCCGCGTTCACCACTGCCGGTGCAATCGTCGCGTCCGGGGCGGGCGTCTCCCCGTTCGGCGTCGTCGCGGTGGCGACGATAAACGCCGTCGGCGGCGGCGCGATGGCGGACATCCTCCTCGACCGCTCGCCGTTCGTGCTGATGCGGGACTTTTACGCGAGTTGTGCCATCATCGGCGGTTCCGCCTACTGGTGCCTGCTCGCCCTCGGCGGCGACGCGAACGTCGCGGCGAGCGGATGCGCGGCCGTCACGCTCGTCACGCGGGTCGCCGCGGTTCGGTTCGGCTGGCGGCTTCCGACCGTTCGAACGAGTCTCGGCTGAGTATGCGGCCACACGACGGGATTGCGGCCATGCTTTCGTGACGGACTTTCCGCTGTTTTCTCCTGACGGCGTTCCCGCCTCCTACTCCCCACGAGTCCCGTCGTTGCCGACCCGTTAGCCGTGCTGGAGCGCCCTCGTCAACCGTCTGAACGCGTCCTCGTCCGCGGCGTTCGAGGGTTGTGCGCCGACGACCGCGATTTGGTCCCCGTCGTCGACCGTCTTCGCGACGAAAAACCGCAAGTCGGTCGAGGTACCGTCCTTCTTCGCCGTGCCGTCGAAGGTAACGAGGTCCGTCGTCGTTCCGAGGAGGTTGATGGACTTGGTGCCGTTTTTCCCGCTCACGGTCACGGTCCCGTAGTTGTTCGAGAAAGCGGTGTCGATGACGCCGCCTTCGGTTTCGATTATCTCCCGCTCGTTCATCTCTCGAAGCGGGTCGATGGTCCGCCCGCTCACTTTGGCTATCGGCACGCTGAGGCCGAAATACAACGCGGGCAGAGATGCGCCCGTCCCGTTCCGACGGTATTTGGAAATCTGGCTGTGCACCGAAACCCCCTCGAATCCGTCCGGGAGGTCGAACCCGCTCGTCAGTCCGAACCCCTCCGTATCGACCAGGCTGTACCCCGTTTTCGAGAGCGCCTCGTCGGAAACTGTGACGGGAGTCGCCTCCGCTTCGACGCTCCCGCTGGGAAACATGTCGAGACAGCCGGAGGCGAGCGCGACGCCGACCGTCCCGGTTAGCTGCAGCACCCGTCTCCGTGACCGGGATGTGGTTCGATTCGACGTGTGGCGGTCGCGGTCGTTCGATGAGGACTCGTTCATCTCTACGTGTACGGACGGCTCACCGCCTTCTGGTTTGGGTGTCTTACTATGCAGACGACCGCCGAACGACGGGTCTATCAGTTTGGACGCTCCGGCGTTTTCTTCGTCTGAATCCCCGACCCAACATACCGTCTTCAGCGTACGCACGCCTGATTCGGCACGAGGTCGAACGAATCTATCGGTACAAGGTCGAACGAATCCCTCATACCGTCGTTCAAACGAAGCTATCACATCCCTACATTTCTCGGCGAGACGACGAGCGTCCGGCACGGTGCACCGCTTTCCGCGGGATAGAACCGCCGTCGTGACGCTTTCACCCGGCTTCGTCGCCGCCGTCATGATTACTAGACGCGGTTCGGTAACGCATCGTGATAGCTAGCGTGTCATGACAGGGGAGTGGACCTCCTCGATTATTTTGAAACATGATGAGTGATGCTGACGACGGGGGTCGCTCCCAACGCTCGGTGTTGGACGGCGACTCGTCGTCGACCGATAGACCACGCCCCGGAACGAACGACGGAACGGCGAACGACCGTCCGGCCGTGGTTTCGGCCAGCGGCGTTCGACGGACCTACCACCTCGGAAAGCCGGTTCACGCGCTAGACGACGTTTCCGTTTCCCTCCCGGACGGGTCGTTTACCGCGGTCATGGGACCGAGCGGTTCCGGGAAGAGTACCCTGATGAACATGCTCGGCTGTCTCGACACGCCCGACGAGGGCACCGTCAGTATCGACGGGCAGGCGGTCGATTCGCTCTCGGACAACGAACGGGCGCGCCTCCGCGGCACGGAAATCGGATTCGTCTTCCAGCAGTTCAACCTGATGCCGAAACTCACGGCGGCGGAAAACGTCACCCTGCCGATGGTGTTTCACGATGCCGTCGATGAAAGCCGCCGCGAGCGCGCTCGCACGCTCTTGGACCGCGTTGGCCTCGGCGACCGATTGGACCACGCGCCCAACGAACTGTCCGGCGGGCAACGCCAGCGGGTCGCCATCGCACGCGCGCTGGCGAACGAACCCACGCTCGTGCTCGCCGACGAGCCGACGGGCAACCTCGACACCGAAACCGGCGAGGAGATAATGGAGCTGTTCACCCAGCTACACGACGAGGGGCGGACCATCGTGATGATCACCCACGAGCGGGCAATCGCCGAGTACGCCGACCGAATCATCCACCTCGTCGACGGAGCTATCGACGACATCGAGGTTCTATCGGCGTCCGCGGAGCGTTCGAACACCGACTCCGACGACACCGGAGGGACCGACGAATGAAACTCGGCGAAAGCCTCCGTATCAGTTGGCGGACGATCACCTCGCACAAACTCCGGTCCACGCTGACGACGCTCGGCGTCATCGTCGGTATCGGGTCCGTCATCACGTTCATGATTCTCGGCGGCGCGTTCTCCGCGAACATCCTCGGTGACGTGGGCGCGATGAACGAACCGGTGATGAAGATATCGACGCAACGGTCGACGGGCGCGGTCGGTATCCAACAGAGCCACTCTCCCATCTACACCGAATCCGACGTCGAGGCCTTGCGACAGCTCGATAACGTCGAGTACGTCGCCCCGCTCGGTAGCGTTCCGGCCGCCCAACTGTCGCACGGA
The DNA here is from genome assembly GCF_000376445.1 of Haladaptatus paucihalophilus DX253. NCBI lineage: Archaea > Methanobacteriati > Methanobacteriota > Halobacteria > Halobacteriales > Haladaptataceae > Haladaptatus > Haladaptatus paucihalophilus. The sequence continues at coordinate 423,684 of NZ_AQXI01000002.1, forward strand.
AACGACAGCATCACCGGCATGTTCGCGGTGCAGGCCACGACTACCGACCGGTTCGAACACGGCGAACCGCACGAGTTCACCGAGGGCGAGGTGTTCTCCGGGGACGACCAAGCGGTGATGAACACGCGGGCGGCACAGTTGTTCGAGAAGAACGTCTCGGCGGGCGAGACGGTGACCCTCTCGTTCCAGGACGGTTCGAAAAAGACCGTCACCGTGACAGGAATCGTCGATGAGGACATCGGCAGTCACGCCGCGTCCCCTATCGTGTACGTCCCGCTCGGCTCACAGTACGCGACCACCGTCCGGACGCCCGGCGGTGAGGAAAAGCGCGCCTACTCCGGCGTGGAAATACGGGCGACCAGCATGGATGACGTCGATTCGGTGAAGCAAGCCGCGGCGAACTACATGCACGAACGGTCGGACGCTCGGAAGCTCAAGGCCGACGACTTCGATATCGTCGTGGAGACGATTCGAGACGAGGTTGACCGCGTGTCCTCCACTCTCGACCAACTGACGGTCCTCATCGGCGGTATCGCCGCGATTTCGCTCGTCGTCGGGTCCATCGGCATCGCCAACATGATGATAGTCAGCGTCACCGAGCGAACGCGGGAGATAGGCATCATGAAATCTATCGGCGCACGGAAACGGGACATCGTTCAGCTGTTCCTCGTCGAATCCATCATCCTCGGTGCCATCGGTGCGGTCTTCGGTATTCTGGTCGGTATCGGATTCGGCTACCTCGCCGTCACCCTCGCGGAGTGGCCGATGACGTATCCGGTCGATTGGATCACCATCGCCGCCGCGGTCGGGGTCGGCGTCGGTATCGTCTCCGGGTTGTACCCCGCCGTGCGCGCCGCTCGAATCGACCCCATCGAAGCGCTTCGACAGACCTGACCGCTTCGTCCAGTCTCCTCGGTTCCCATCGACTCCCGCTGGCGCGCTCGACTCTCCCCTTCGACACCCCTCCCTCCTCCGTCCCCGCCGACCTGCTGACGCCCTCCATTCGCTTCCCCGCTGACGCCATTCCACCTCCACCTTCACCTCCGTGCCCCGCCCGACCTAACTACCCGTCTCCCGCCGACTTTCTTCTCGACCCAACCACACACCCACGACGACCGCCCCGTTCGACGCCAACCTCTGCATAGCTAGAATCCACCACTAAGTTCGAGGCGGCCTAACGTAGGATAAATGCGACGTGCCCTCTCGCGCACCGGGACGCCGGAATCCGCGTATTTTCGTGCTTACAGCCGTCAGAACCGCTAACGAACATGACCGACGATGACTCCGACGACGGACTGCAACCGCTCCCGGTGGACGGGTACCCCGACCCGGTGCTCGAATACGGCTTCGAGGACGAACGACCGGTGGTGAGAGCGGGTAACGAGGCGTTCCGGGTGACGTTCGACGCAGACGCGTCGAACGTCTCGCTCCGCTCCGTCTTCGACCGATTTCAGTTTTCCGGGACCTCCTCCCCGACCGAGTTCGTGACTCGCGTTTCTCGGAACGAGCAGTTCGGTACCCGTCTTCGCGTCCCGGAACGGGCCGACGCCGATGGGGGCAACGGGGACGGCGGAAACGACGGAACGAGCTATCTCGTCCGGGTGGTACCCGCGTCCGACGGGTCCGGCGGACACGTCGTCTTCGCACCCGGTTGCGAACGTCCGCGAACGAAACCGGGAGACGAGCGGTGGGGGTCGGTGGCGAGCGTCATCACCCACGACCTCCGGAATCCGCTCGACGTCGCCAAGGCCCGTCTCCGCGCGGGTCGTGAAACCGGCGACGACGCGCACTTCGAGCACGTCGAGCGAGCACACGAGCGCATGGAGCGCATCATACGGGACGTTCTGACCGCCTCTCGCGGGACGGATACGATAGCAGTCGACCCCTCCGAAGCCGTCGATTTCGAGGAGTTGGCCGTGGCCGCGTGGGAGACGGTCGAGACGGACGGGGCGACGCTGACCGTCGAAGACTCGCTTCCGACGGCGGTCGCCGACGCGGACCACGTTGGCCGACTGTTCGAGAACCTGTTCCGAAACGCGGTCGAACACGGCGGCGAGACGCCAACCGTCCGCATCGGCGGGCTATCGCGGGACTCGAACGACGGGTTCTACGTCGCCGACGACGGACCGGGAATACCGCCGCGGGACAGACAGGTCGTGTTCGAACCCGGATACAGTTCCCACGAACGGGGAACCGGTTTGGGGTTGGCCATCGTCGCCCGCATCGTCGCGGCCCACGAGTGGACGATTCGAATCGAGGAGTCGGCGAACGGCGGAGCCAGATTCGAGGTGTGCGACGTTCGCCGCGACGATTCGACCCCGCGGTCGTAGCGAGCGACACGGTGAAATAGCAGGAATCGTATCGATTAACCGACAGGGACGACTTCGACACCAGCACAACGATGGACGAAAAACTCGACCGAGCGCCGATAGGCGTTCTCGACTGTTCGACGGACGGCACGGTGACCGGCGTGAACGAGGCCGCCCGGCGGCTCCTCGACGTCGGAACGGCCGACGTGACCGGTGCCGACGTCGGAACCGTGTTTCCGCGGAGCGTCGAGAACACGCTTTCGACCGTCCTCGATGCGGGACCACCCACGGAGGACCGCGAGTTCGAGGAGTACTACCCCGAACTCGAACGGTGGCTCGTGGTTTCGCTCGTCCCGGTGGACGATGAGGTGACGGTCTATCTCCGCGACGTGACCGACCGCCGGAGCCACGAACGGACCGTCGCGGATATCCAAGGCCAGCTCGACCGGTTGATACTCCTCAACGGCCTCATCTCCGAGATTCTCACCGATCTCGTCGATGCGTCCACGCGGGACGAAATCGCCGAGACCATCTGCAAGCGCCTCGGCGAGACGGACATCTACGAGTTCGCGTGGGTCGGGGAGCGGAAACTCGGCGCGGACGAAATCGTCGTCCGCGCGTCCTCGGGGGCAACCGGTCGGACGTTCGAGAACCTCACGGAGAGCCTGTCGCGGTCCGAAATGGGTCCGGAAGAACGCGCCGCCGAGACGGGAACGCTCCAAGTCGTTCGCTCGCTGGCGAGCGACGATACGGTCCCCGAGGCCGTCCGTCGAGCGGCTTTCGCCGAGGGATTGCAGTCGATGCTGGCGATTCCGCTCACGTTCGGAACGGAGGTACACGGCGTCGTCGGCGTCTACTCGTCCGAACAGGAGGCGTTTTCCTCCCGCGAGCGAGCGAGTTTCGAAACGGTCGGCGAAATCGCCGGATTCGCCGTGAACGCGACGCGCAACCGAAACCTCCTCCTATCGGATACCGTCACCGAACTCACGTTCGAGGTGACGGACCCGGACTCCCCTCTCGTGGCCGCCAGCGCCGACCTCTCGGCTGCACTCTCGCTCGCCGGGATGGTTTCACACGACGACAGGGGACTGCTCTGCTATTTCAGGGTCGATGGCGAACCGCCAGCGACGGTGGCCGAGACGCTCGATTTCGGCGACGATGCCGTCGTCTCCCGCATTGTCAACGATAGCGCGGAGACCGGTTCCGTCGAGATGGAACTCGGCACCGAAACCCTGCTCGGGGTGCTCTCGACGCTGGGCGTCTCCATCCGGTCCGCCGAGTTCGAGGACGGGTCCGGGCGCATCGTCGTCGAACTCTCCCCGGACGAAAGTGTTCGTCGAATCGCCGATGCAGTGACGCGGCAGTTCGACGCGGACGTCGTTGCCGTGCGGGAACGCGAGCGACCCGTTACGACCGCGAACCAACTCCGTGACGAACTCGGCGACAGGCTGACCGACCAACAGGAGGCCGTGCTCAGGACGGCCTTTTTCGCCGACTACTTCGAATCGCCGCGGGGAAGCACCGCCGAGGAGGTCGCAAGCACCCTCGGTATCACCGGTTCGACGCTCCTCTATCACCTTCGGGCGGCACAGCGGAAGCTGTTGGATTCGTTTTTCGACGACTCGGTTTCGGTGGTTCGAAAGTAGGAGACGAAACGGGAACACACCCGCTCTCGATTCGGTGACGGTTCGGTGTGGGAGTACCGGTGTGGACTTAGCGTCCCTCGCGGTCGATGGCCTCGAACGCCTCGAACAGTTCGTGCGGGTCGTCGAGCAACCGATGGATTCGGTGGGCCAACTGCGCCGCTTTGCGCTCGATGTCGAGATACTGCTGATGGTCTTGGCGCTTTCCTTCGGGTATCTCCGCCTCGATAACCGCGCGTTTGGACTCGACGCTGAAGTACTCGCCGAGCATTTCGTATCCCAGAATCGTACACTGCTGTGTAACGGCCGTTCGGATGTCCTCGCGGTCCACGGGCTTACAGAGGTAGTCGTCGAACGGCATATCCAGAACGTCGAAGCCGGGGTCGATGGCCGTCACCATGATGACGCGGCCGTCGAACCCCCGACCGGTGAGTTCGGAGAGTACCTCGTCTCCGGACATGCCGGGCATGTGGCGGTCGAGGAGAACGACGTCGACCGTCGAGTCCTCGACCGTTGCGAGAGCGGCCTCCCCATCGTAGACGGTTTCGACCGAACAGAGTCCTTGGAGTCGGAGCGCGTACGCGTCTGCGACCTCCTTTTGGTCGTCCACGATGAGTGCCTTCGCCAGTGTCTCGTCGTCCGTATCGCTCACCATCTGAATCGAGCCTTACCCGTCGTATCTCGTCGCCATCATATAATTACCAACTATTTTCGACGGGAAACTGCCACGTCCACGCGCGGCGTCGGTGCCGTCTCGCGGTGCTGACCCGTACGGTATCTGTACTCCTAGAGGGGACGTTTTCAGTGATGGACGCTAGCTACCTCATATGGATTGTCGAACGGACCGGTCGATATCGAAACGGCGGTCGTGTCAGATGCGGAGCCAGACCCGTCCGCTACCGGTTTTCGGGGCGACCGCGGCGTCTTTCCTGTCTTTCCGTTCCGATATCGCTATCCCCGGCCGTTCCGGGCCGCGTCGGTTTCCTCTTGGTTTAATACCGTTCACAAATAAGACCTATCCGTCAGTGTCCGCCCGTTATGTGTGCTCCATCCGTTCGCCCTACGACCGTGACGTCACTCCCCTCCCCCGCGAAGTGTATCGCACCGTTAGCAGGAACCCAGCGCCGCGTGCGGTGATGTGCTAGTCGAATGATGGACGTCGAGTTGGGGCTGCGCGTTGCGATAAACCTCGTCTCGGTCCTCGTGACGGGATACTTCCTCGTGATCATGTGGCGAGTTCGGTCGGAACCGACCTCCTTGCCGTTGCTCGGCGTTGCGGTCGTCGTGTTCCTCGGTGCCGTCGTCCACCCGCTCGTGACCACGTTCCTCACGAAATTCTGGTTCCTTAGCATGTACTCCGTCATCGTCTTCGGCGGCGGGTTCTGGTTCCTCTTCGCCCTCCGGTATACCGGCCGCGGCGGACGAGTTACTCCGTTAGCGGTCGCGCTCGTCGCTGGGCTGTCCGTCACCATGCTCGGCATCGATATCGCCGGTGCGACGTCGCTCTTCCGGCGGTTCGTTCTGGTCAACGTCCTCCTCAACTCCGTCATCCTCGTGCTGGCGTCGTTGGTCGTCATCGGCCTCATCGTCGTCGTCACGGTCTCCTACGAGGAAAACGAGTTCCTGATTCGCGGGTCGATGCTACTCTCGGGCGGTGCGGCGGTCCTCGTCCTCGTTCCGGTGGTCGCGTCGAAGTTTCCGAATCCCGTCGTCGTTCCCTCCATGTTCATCGCAGCGAGCGGACTGCTGAGCGTGGCCGTGAGCCGCTATCGTCCGTTCGAGATGCTTCCCGTCGTCCGCGTCGCCGGGCGGGACCGAATCATCGAAGAGCTATCGGATGCGGTCGTGGTCGTCGACCGCGACGGTCGAGTTCGGGACCTCAATCCGAGCGCCGAGACGGTGTTCGACATCGACCGGAGCGCGGTCCTCGGACGGCCGCTCGGAGATGTCTTCCCGGTTCCGTTCGACACGGCGAGCGCGGCCGCTGCCCAAGAACCGACCCACGTTCGAACGGACGACGACACGATTCTGTCGGTCACCGTGCGGAGCGTCACGGACGACCGTGACCGCCTGTTTGGCCACCTCCTGGTCTGTCAGGACGTCACCGACCGCCGAAATCGTGAGGACCGATTGGCGGTCCTCAACCACCTACTGACCGGCGCGATGCGTGAGCAAATGGGGGCCGTCGCGGACGATGTGACCGCGCTGCTCGATTCCGAGACGGCCGAGGCGACGGACCCGGAAGGTATCGGCGACGGCATCTACACGACGACGACGGACCTGCTGACGCTCGTCGAGCGCACCCGCGAAGTCGAGCGTGCGCTGGCCAACGGCGACGGGACCGGGGCCGACGAGCGAACCGATGCGGTTCCGATAGTCCGGGACGTGGTGAACGCCGATTCCGCTGACATCGACATCGTGCCGACGCTCCCCGACGGTCCGGTCCCGGTTGCAATCGGCGGGTCGCTCCTCCGGACCACGGTCGAAACGCTGCTGGACGATGCCGTCCGTCACGCCGCCGAAACCGTCGCCGTCGCCGTCGAAGAGACGGACGAGATGGTGACGATACGAATCGTCGATGACGGTCCGTCCGAGTCGGACTCCGCCGAAGACGAGGGACAGTTCTCGGACGGCATCTCGATGCAGATCGCCCGACTCGCGGTCGAACACGCGAACGGTTCCGTCTCCGTTTCACCCGACGAAACCGACGGTCGTCGTATCCGCGTCCGACTTCCCGGCATCGGTTCGGCGTCGCGTGCTTCGGGACGGACGGATTCGTCCGGTCGGGATGGCTCCCTCAGCCGAGACGCTCCGTCTCCGGTCGATGGAGGTGCTGAACGGTGACCGACGCGTCGGTTCTCGTCGCCGGCGTCGGTGCGATAGGGTTGTTCGCCGTCGCAACCGCCATGGCCGTCCGCCATCGGAAACTCCCCGGTGCGGATGCGTTCGTCTTCCTGTTGCTCGCGCTGGTTTCGATGACGGGGTTCGTCGTTCTCGGTCGAACGGGGGTCCTTTCGACGGAACTCGCTCTCGGCGGCCTCATCATCTGCTGGATGGTCGCGTCGGTGATATGGGCCGTCTTCGCGTTCGAGTACACCGGTCGCGGTCCGACGATGACCGGTCGCCAGGTCGCCGGGTTGCTGTTGCTACCCGCGTTCGTCTGGGTGAACGCGGTGGTTCGAAATTCGCTCTCCGGCCCGTTCAAATCCGCCTCGTTCGCCTTCGGGAGCGTCGTGTTGCTAGCGACCATCTCGGTCGGCGGCTTCGGCGTGTTTCTCGTCCTCCAATCGGCCATCTCGTACGACGACCTACCGTCCGACAGGGCGCTCGTCCTGACCGCCTTCGGGGCGAGCATTACCCTCCTCGCCCTTCCGGCGAGCCTCGAAACGGCACGGTTCGAGGTGATAACGGACGTGGTTCTGCTAGGTGCGGTCGCCATCAGTGCGGCGGCCGTTCTCGTCCAGCGCAACTACCAACTGTTCGAAAGCGGCCCGAGTACGGGTCATCTCGCTCGGAAAACCGTTCTCGACCAACTGTCGGCGTCCGTCTGCGTCGTCGGCCGAGAGGGTCGTCTCCTGGACGCGAATCGGGAGGCAACGCGCACCTTCGACATCGAAACGAAGAACGCCATCGGCCAGTCGGTGGACGAGGTTCTCGGCGTCGCACTGGACGTCCCGACGGGCGAAGTCATCTCTCTCGAAACCGTCGATGGTCGCCGCGAGTTCGAGGTCAGTCGCTCGTCCCTGACGGAGCGACACGGAACTCACATCGGGCACGTCTATCTTTTCCGAGACGTGACGGAACAACGGACGCACGAACAGCGCCTCGAAGTCCTCAATCGCGTCCTCAGACACAACCTCCGGAACGAACTCGACGCCGTTCGAGCGTTCGCGGAAACGCTCGGTGACGACGGCCCCATGGAAACGCCGACCGTCGCCGCGCGGATTCGGGACGTCTCGCGGGAACTGGTCCACCTCGGAACGACCGTCGAACGGGCGGAGCGATTGCTCGCGCGCGAGACCCTCGACCGCGAACCGGTGGACGTCGATGCGTTGGTTCGGTCGGTCGCTTCCGACGTCGCTCGGACGTACCCGGACGGGGAACTCACGATTTCGACACCGGACGACGGTATCGACGCGCGTACCGACCGGGAAATTCTCGAAGCGACGCTCGCGGAAGTCGTCGATAACGCGCTCAAACACACCGGGACGGTGGACCCCAGCGTCACGATCCTCGTCCGGCGAGCGGACGAGTCCGTCGTCATCGAAGTGCGGGACAACGGTCCCGCGATTCCGGACCACGAGCGCGCGGTTCTGCTGGACGGCGAAGAGACGCCACTCCAGCATGGAAGCGGATTGGGCCTGTGGTTGGTGTACTGGGGGGTCTCTCGCTTGGGTGCAGATATCTCCATCGGCGAAAACGACCCGTCGGGGAGTGTCGTGACCATCCGTATTCCAACCTGACGGTGCCCCGTCTCTTTTCTCGGCACCTGGTCGATATCGGCGATTCGAAGCTCGACACCAGATTCGACCTATCTCTGGATTATGTGGACGTAATCGATTTAAAAATAATCACAACAATTAAAGTATATGAAGAAGTAAAATTCAAATAGAAAACTATGGTTACTGACACGAGTTCGGGCGGAACCCCGGCGATTCGGGTCGACGGATTACGGAAGTCGTTCGGCGACGGCGACGACGCTGTAACGGCCGTTGACGGCGTTTCCTTCGACATCGAAACGGGAACCGTCGTCGGGATGCTCGGACCGAACGGGGCCGGAAAGACGACGACGATAAAGTCCATCCTCGGGCTGGTAATCCCGGATTCCGGAACCGTCGAAATCGCCGGTATCGACGTCCACGAACGACCACGGCGAGCGTATCGGAACGTCGGTGCGATTTTGGAAGGCGCTCGAAACGTGTACTGGCGGCTCACCGTCCAGGAAAACCTCTCGTTTTTCGCGGGATTGGGCGGCGATGACCCCGACGATCTTCGGGAGCGACACGAGTCCCTCTTGGAACAGTTCGGTCTCTCGGAGTACGCCGATACGCCGGTGAACGACCTCTCTCGCGGCATGAAACAGAAAGTCTCGCTCGCATCGACGCTGGCACGCGACGTCGATGTGGTGTTCATGGACGAACCGACGTTGGGGCTCGACATCGAATCTTCCCTCGAACTCCGTTCGGAACTCGACCGTCTCGCCGACCGCGAGGACGTCACCATCGTCCTCTGCAGTCACGACATGGACGTCATCGAGACCGTCTGCGACAGCGTTCTGATACTCAACGACGGCTCTGTCGTCGAGCACGATACCGTCGATTCCCTGCTCGAACTGTTCCGAACCCGCGACTATCAGGTCACGCTCGAATCGCCGGTCGCCGACGACGTTCTCCGTCGATTCGAACGGGCGGTCGGAGCCGACTGCTCCGACGACGGTGACCGCGTGACCGTCACGTTCACCGCGACCGACGGCGACGAGATGTACGCCGTGATGGACACCATCCGGGACGCGGGAGCGGAGTTACGGGATGTCGAATCCGTGGACCCGGACTTGGAGGAGGTGTTCCTCCGACTCACCGAAACCGGCGACGGGCCGACCGACGATTCGTCCGCCCCAACGGGTACTCGGCCGGTTCCCGGCGATTCGGACGGTCCGCCTACCGCGGCCACGACGGAGGTGAGCGCCGATGGCGACCGTTGATACCGGAACGGAGACGCGGGACGACGCCTCGCTGCTCGCGCTCGCGAAGGTCATGGTGTCCAAACACCTCATCCTCCTCGTTCGCTATCCCGTCAACACCGTGGCTCGACTGCTCACGCTGATAATCCTCTTCGCGGTGGTCTTCTTCGGCGGGCAGGCGGTTTCCGGTGCCGCCCTGACGGACTCGTTGGACGGGATCATCGTCGGATTCTTCCTGTTCACCCTGTCGATCATCGCCTACTCGGGACTGGCGTGGAACGTGACGCGCGAAGCCCAGTGGGGGACGCTGGAGCGGTTGTTCATGTCCCCACACGGGCTTGGAACGGTGATGGCCGTCAAGACGGTCGTCAACGTCTGCATGAGCGTCCTCTGGGCGGGTGTTCTGCTGGTGTTTATGATGCTCACGACAGGGCGCTGGCTGACCATCGACCCGCTGACGGTCGTCCCGTTGGTGCTGTTGACCCTCATGTCCGTCATCGGAATCGGGTTCCTGTTCGCGGGACTCGCCCTCGTGTATAAGCGCATCGAAAACGTGTTCCAAATCGTCCAGTTCGGATTCATCGGTCTCATCGCCGCGCCGACCGGCGATATCGAGTGGCTGAAGCTCCTGCCGGTGGCACACGGCAGTTATCTCACGCGGATGGCGATGCAAAACGGCATTCGACTCTGGGAGTTTCCCACCTCCGAACTCGCGTTGTTCGTCGCAACCAGCGTCTTCTACCTCGTGGTCGGCTACTACTGCTTCTACCGAGCGGGCATTACAGCGCGCACGAGAGGCGTGATGGGGCACTACTGACGACTTCCCGTTTCGGGACGGTGACCCGGACGGCGGATGGTGGTTCCTGTTACTGCGGGCGCTTCGGTATGCGGTGCTGGGGGATGGAAATGGGGATTCATAAAATTCGTTCGAATCGAGAGGAGTTCCCTCCTCGGTACCGACGTCTTAGATACCCGTGATGAGGCAGGTGATGATGCACATTTTCGCCGGACCGAGCGTGTCGTCGTCGAGGTCGGCTGTCATCTCCACGTCGAATTGGGAGTCGTACGCGTTCTTGTTGAGCTGTGCCGTCACCGTGTTATCAATTGCAACTGACATGCGTTGTACACTTTAAATTATACAGTATTAAATATTAGTATTATATTCAATCTTTTATTACTGTACTATATTCTTATATTGATATCGAGAAAAATAATCTTGCTGTGACTCAGTTGGATATGGCACGCCGTCGCGTAAAATTGTGTGATGTGTCGGTCAGTTCGAGCACTCGTCGTCGCTTAGACGCTGACCGTAACTGCACAGCTGACGGTGCACGTGAGAAGACACAGCTTCGCCGGGCCAAGGTCCTCTTCGTCCTCGTATTCAGGAACCAGCGCATCCGTCTTGAACTCGGAGTCGTAGACGTCTTTGTTAAGCTGTGCCGCCACCGGACTGTCAATTACGATTGACATACAATACGTATATCATGATATATATTAAAATTTACTACCGGACTGAAATTGAATCCAATATCTATAGAACTATACCAATACTCCGAATTTACGGATGCTATTTAACGGTATATCCGACCAACACCGCTTGTATTTTCTATTATTCTCATTGTCGTCCGTTTGTGTGGTCCTTTTGAGAATCCTCGGTGAGAGTAGTACCATCGCTCGACTAAAAATGGGGTCCGTCGTTTGATGCGGCGACGTTAGCCGGTGATGGTGCACGTGAACACACCGCACGTGATCAAGCACCACGAATCGTCGGCTTTTGCGACGAACTCGTCGTCATCGATATCCGGCGTTTCCATCGGAACGTCGAACTCCGCATCGTATTTTTTCTTGTCGAACTGAATCGAACTCTTATTTTCTATCACAACTGACATGCAATACAATTATATTAGTGCAATCATATTAAACTTATTGCTCTAGTTAAATTATTAAAACAGCGGTCATACTCGATGAGTGACCTCTTCGCTGGCGTGTTTTGTACCGATACGAACGGTACACAACTGATTTCCACGAATATGATCTCGTGGGCTCACTCCAGCAGCAGGACACTGGGGAGCGAATCGGGGTCACGGAGTCGAAGGAGCGTGTAAATCGCTCCCGAAATCCCGTCGAAGAACGTCGGATTGACGAACGCCTCCGAATGGCCGGGGAGCGACAGCACGCCGCCACGGTCCCGGCGAGTGAGACAGCGACCCAGCAACGTTTCCGCCGCATCGAGGTCGCCGTCGGCGCGACGCGCGCCGACGAGTATCGTCTCGACGCGGCCGAGGTTTCCACAACAAACGTTGTCGAGATGCGACGGCCGCTCCGTCGCCGTCGCGGACAGCGCATCGTTCACCGTTGGAAGCAACGACGAGTCGTTTAGCTGTTCGCTGATACCGATGCGAGCGAGCGCGATTCCGGCCCGCCCGTGACACCACCTGTCCCGATAGTTCTCGACCGCCGACGAACTCGCCCAGTTGTCCCGGTCGGGCGCGTACAAACTCGATTCGAAATCGAGCGCCTCCCGCGCGGCCTCGGCGTATCGCGCATCGTCCGTCGCGGCGGCGAGCCGAGCCAACGCGTACGCGATTCCGCTCGACCCGTGCGAGAAGCCGGTTATCGGCGTCTCCCTGTCGCCCGTGTTCCACACCCGACACCCGTTGACCGTGACGCGCGCTTCGAGCAGTCGTTCCCCACACTCGATTGCGCGGTCGAGGACGCTCGACTCGCCGTACCGCTCGTAGTAGGCGAGCAGTCCGAGCAGCGTCCCGGCGGACCCTTCCATGACGTCGAACACGTCGTCACGCGCGAGCTTTTCCGCGGTCACTTTTTGCGTCGCCGCCAACGCACCCGCTCGGTAGGCGTCGTCGTCCAGCAGTTCGGCGATGACCGACAGGGTGTACACGACGGACCCGACCCCCTTCGTTCCGCCGAGCGACGCGGAAAAGTCCCCGCTGGAGAGGTCTTCGAGCAGCGGGTCGAGCGTTTCCGAAACCACCCGTCGGTACCGCTGCTCGCCGGTCGCGTCGTAGAGGGCCGCTGCGGAGAGCGCGATACCGCCTCGCCCCCAGAACAACGAATAACTCGCCGGAGCCAGGTTGACCATGGTATTGGTCGGACACACCGAAATCCACCCGTGGCCGTCCGGTGTGTCGATGGCCGCGTCCATCACGTCGTCGAACAATTCCTCCGCGTCGCGCTGCAGTCGGTCTTCGGTTATCTCCGTCGGTTCGGGCGTCGATTCGTCCGGTTCCGCGGTATCGTATATCTGTCTGAGCAACCAGACCTGTTCCGCCAAATCGTCCTCATCCATCGCGTCGAGGCGCCGTTTCGCGTGGTTGTACCCCGACTCGTCCGCCACCACGTCCAGCGGTTCCCCGTGGTGGAACAGCCGCCGTTGGTCGGGTCGGGACGTGAACCGCGGGATGTCCTGCCGTCGAAGGTCGCGCCGCTCTGCTTCGTACAACTCCCAGTGTCGATCCGTTTTGATCCGGCCGTCGAAGAACGGAACCGCGAGGTCTTCGAACTCGACCGTGAAGCGTGCACCGTCCCGGAGCGGGTTTCGCGCGGTGGTCGAGCGCCGAATCGACCGGTACTGCATGGTCGCCCGGTACACGAGACGGTTTTCGATGCCGTCGATGAGGTCGTACGTTGCGATGGTGGACAGGAACTTCCCGTCCACATGGAGCCGACGAATCGTTTCGTGAGTCTCTTCGAACCCACGAACGAGCGCGTCGATGTAGTCGTCCGGCGATTGGTCTTCTCCGCCTATACTCGGCGTGTTCGTGCTCAAACCGACCGTCATCTCCTCTTCTTTGACCGACATCACGTCGGTGTTGACGGCCTCGACGGACGGGAGCGACCGATTTGCGAGTTGCGTCTGACCGCTTTTCCTCCCGAACCCGGCCACCGACGCCGCCAACCCTTGCTTGTCCGGTTCGCGCGGGTCTCCCGCGGACCACGGAAGCAGCGCGGTCAGCAGGACCGAGCCGTCCATCACGTCGAATATCTCCTCCGGGACTTGTTTCGCGTCCGCGTCCATGTGCGGGTGAAAGAGCGTTTCTCCGTCTACTATCATCGGGTTCTCTCCGTCGACGATGAGGTTCTCCAACTGGCAGTCGGTGAAGTTGAGCGCGTACGCGACACACAACATCGCACCAGCACGCTCGTAGTATCGAGTGGCGGCGGTTTCGTTGGGTACGTCCCGATACTCGACGTACTCCATCCACCCGTACTCCTCGCGGGGGACGTACGTCGGCGTCTCGAAGGACGGAAGCGAGAGGTACTCGTCGAGCCGTTCCAGAATCGTGTAAAACGCGACGCCCCCATCGACCGGTCGCGGCTTGTAAATCACGTCACCCGTCTCGAACGAGACGCGGACCGGAATACGACCCCCGCCGTGAACGTCGTCGGCGAGCGGGGAGAGTGCCGTGATGTTCCCCTCGACGCCGAACCGTTCACGGAGGGTCATCTCGTCTCGTTCCAACCGTTCACAAACCTCAGTAATCGCGTCGATCCAGTTTTCGACGAACACGACGACCTGCCGTCCGAGCACCGGATACTCCACAAAGAGATTTTTGAAGCCGTGTTCGAACATGGCGTCGATGAACTGGTCGTAGTACGTCGTGTCCGGGTTCGCAACGTCGCCGGGGTCGGCTTTCGCCAACTCCGGGTCGTGATACTCGACGAAGCTCTTGAATTCGACGTACAGAGGTCGAACACACGTTTTCGAGAGCTGTGAGACGAACCCCTCGACCATCGGCGACATAGCGTCGATAGTGACGGTACCCGTCGGTAGTCGCTGACGGGCGTACTCCGCGATGCTGGCCAACAGCTCCACGAACGGCGTCTCCTCGGGAACCGTAACGCCGATTGCATGTCGGTCGGCGGTCGGCGTCGCTTCGACGTGTCGAACCATCTCTTCGACCGTGTGTATCCAGTCGGGAAGGGGATGGTCGGCGGGCCAGCGGGTCGCGGCGAGCTGTTCGCGGACGGTTTCTTCCGTTAGTCCGTCGCGCCTGAGACGCTCGTAAAACGCCGCTTCGTCCGGGAACTTGTCCTTCCACTCGTGAAGAATCTGTTCCGGCTCTATCGGCGGTTCCGCTCCCGGCTCGTTCGGGGGTCCTTCAACTCGTTCGTGGACGGTTCGTGCCCGTCCAGCAATCTCGCGCCGTTCCTGTTTCGTGAATGTCGTGTCCATCGTATCCTCGAAAACGTCCGTGGTGTGGTTTGTTGTCGAATCCGTCGGCGTGTCTCGTCGTTTCGATTCGCGTCGTCCGTGACGGGTTCGAACCGCGTCAGGTGGGTGGTACAACCCAGCCCGTAAACGGCACGCCGACTGCCGAGTCGATGAGGCCGACTGACCGCCGTCGAACCGACGCCGCTCCAATTTTCATACGCCTCGAAAGGCATATTACAAATTTGGGTTGACATATACCGGTGCAAATAGTATATGTTTATTAAAACCTCTTGTCCGAACATGTTTGGGTGTGTTTCATATCAAACTGCTATCTTCTCGTGACTGATCAAAACGATTCGCACCTTCGACCCTTGTCGCATTCGACTGGAGCGTTCGGACAACAGATGCAAGGGCATCTGTGATTTCGTTATTTTATCCGGTGAGGCCGCAGCTGAGACCACACGAGAACCAGCACATCTCGGCCGGTCCGAGAAGGTCGTCCTCGTCGAATTCGGTTTCCGACGTTGCGGCGTCGAATTCCGCGTCGTAGCTTTCTTTATCGATCTGTGCCGCCGTGCTGTTGATTGCAACGGACATGCAATTAACACATTAATACATAATATATTAAAACTTTCCCTATTGAAAATATAACACTTATTTTTTGATTCTGTTAGAGAAATTATTGCAGTTTGGCCCGTCAATCTACAAATTATAAATCATGTCTGTGCGAACTGTATTATATTCCATCTAATAATGTATGATTATAACATGGGCGTATGAGGAAATATCTACGAACAACGGCTTACTGTACTCTCTACTGATATTATCCCGCACGTATCTTCTTCTGGACTTTCATTTTAAACTTTGTAAATTCTTAATTTCAGTTTGAATATAATGCCGTTATTCTTCTCTAGTGCCCGTGCTGAATCCACTCATTTCTGAAATCAACTATCGGATAAATGTCGTCCGTTCTAGCACGGTTATTCCTTTGCGGGTGGTTACGACGCTCCGCTCGCGTCTCGATGTCGGTATTCACGTTGCGGGCAATGGACATCTCGGCTGAAAATTTATATATCAAACATTCTTTTAGAATAGTATCATGGTTTCGAAATCAAAAATCCGAGACGCGGTCGGCAAATCGGAAATCGAAAACTGGGAGAAACACCCGTTCACGATGCATCCCGTTCGCTCGGACGACGAATCGATGCGCGCGTGTTGGGTGTACGAACACGACGTCAACCTCCGCTTGGAGAGAACCGAGGCGTTGGCCGCGGATGTCGAGCAGGAGTGGACCGCGGAACTCCCCGCGCCGAGCCATAGCTACGAGTATTATCTCTTCTACGGAACGTCTCCCGTCGAATCGCACGTCATCGTTTCCGTCGATGAACACAATGCGGCTATCCCGTTGCCCGAACGTGACGAGGACGGTAACCGGTACATCACGCCCTATCAAGCCACCCTCGGCCGCGTCGTCACCGGCGACTATCAGGACTTCGAGATATATCTCGACTGGACGGACATCGAAATCCGCTGAATACCGTCCCGCCCGCTCCCCCGTTCTTCGATTCGTTCGTCTTCGACCTCGAACGACTTTCTCGGACCGGCCGAGTCAGTTCTCACCCAGTAAGAGCAACTGTCTACGGTTATATTCTCCTCTCGCCTATAAATATCTATGAACGCACGTGCCATCCTTTTCGCAGTTGCGAGCGCCGTCACGACCGTCTTGCTCGCCGGTGCCGCCACTATCGAGCTACTGAGTGCCGTGTACGGCGAAAGCCCCGGCGTCGGCATGCTCGGCCTCGTCGTCGGTCTCGTCGTCGGCGTGTCGGTCGGCGCTGGCGTTGCGGTTACGGCGGGGCGATTCTCCGGGATCTCCCTGGCGGCGCTCGTCGCGTACGCGACCTTCGGCGTCGCGTTCCTCGCCATCGCCGGACTCCGATACGTCAACGCCCCCGGTGCGGACGCGCTGTTCACGTTCCCGGTCCACCTCGCGGTGAGCCTGCTCCTCGCACTCGCGTTCGCGGTCCTCACCGCCCGCGGTCTCGTTCGCGGTGTACGACCGAGCGTCTGAACGACGGTCATCGTCGGCGTCGGGTGTTCCCGTGGCGCCGTCTCTTGGTTCTCGTCGCGTCTCGGTGACGTATGCTCCCTCCGTGCAATACCCATCTTCACATACCGGTCGTTCGACGAGAGTTCGTTCGAGTTTTCGCCCGTCGGTCTCTTCTCGATGCGCGGAAGCGGACGGACCGTCGATACCCGGCAGTGACGTGCTACCTGCCGACTGATTTCCGCATTCGGATACCCTTCGAATCCGCTTCCCGGCGACCGCACTAATGATATTGCGGAATATTGTGAATAGCGAGAAAAGTATAAGTGTCTATGTCACGTTTAATGGTAACATTGTTCAGGAGAGGTGGTGACAATCACCAATTTCGGCTTCGTCATCGACAACAGGCGATGTATCGGTTGCCACGCGTGCACCGTCGCGTGTAAGACAGAACACGACGACCCCATCGGCGTTAACAAAACATGGGTAAAGTATATCGAGAAAGGGGAGTTTCCGAACACGAACCGGAACTTCTCCGTGATGCGGTGTAACCACTGCGACGATTCGCCCTGTACGGACGTCTGCCCGGTCACCGCTCTCTGGGAGCGCGAGGACGGAATCGTGGATTTCGACCCCGAGCGATGTATCGGCTGTAAGGCCTGCATGCAAGGGTGTCCGTACGACGCGCTCTACATCGACCCGGAGACCTCGACCGCGGCGAAGTGCAACTACTGCTCGCACCGCGTCGATACGGGGCGCGAGCCGGCCTGCGTCACCGTCTGCCCGGAAGACGCCATCATCGCGGGCGACGTGGAGAATCCCGACACGGAGATCGCCGAGACGATCTCCAAACAGGAGGTACAGGCGCGCAAACCGGAGAAAGGGACGGACCCGACGCTGTTCTACGTCAACGGAGATGAAGGAAGCACGACGCCGGGAACTACCGCCCGCGAGGACCACTACATGTGGTCGGACGCCCCGAACCGCGTGGAGACGCGCGGGGCAGCGCGGGAGGAGTTCGACATCCGTCGCGCCGCCGAATCGCTCGCCGACTCGGACGTCGACCTCGGACGGAGCGACGAGGCGCGGTCCGACGGTGGGTGTGCCTGCGGCGGTAGGTGCGGCGGTGAGTGCCGGTGCGACGACCGCGTTGCCTCGGACGGAGGAACGGCGGCGACATCGGCCGCGGAGAGGGCGGACGGACCCCGGAGTGGTGGGTCGGACGAACGGGAGAGCAGTCGGACCGAGCGCGCGTACGAACTCCTCCACGAAGAGGCACGACGCGTCTACGATATCGGCGAGAGCCACTACACCTCGTGGGGATGGGAGGTCTACTCGTACACGTGGACCAAATCCATCGCCGCGGGCGTGTTCATGCTCCCGGCGCTGTTCACGCTCGCGGGGCTCGTCGAACCGAACGCGACCACCATCGGCGTCGCGTCGCTCGTGAGCCTCGTTTTCCTCGGCCTCACCACGCTGTTGCTCGTCCTCGACCTCGAACAGCCGACCCGGTTCCACTGGGTCCTGTTGCGCCCGAACTGGAACTCGTGGCTCGTGAAGGGCGGATACATCCTGACCGCCACCGGCGGTTTCCTGACGCTCGTCGCGGGGAGCTGGCTGCTCGGCGTCGAGACCCTCGTGACCAACCCGGTCACGCTCGGCGTCGGGGCGGTACTGGCGGCCGCCACGGCGGTCTACACCGCGTTCCTGTTCAGCCAGTCGAAGGGGCGCGACCTCTGGCAGAGTCCGACGATGCCGCTCCACATGTTCACCCAAGCGGTGGTCGCCGGTGCCAGCGTAACGGGGCTGTTGGGGCTGGCCGGTATCGCCGGGTTCGACGCGTTCGTCGGCCTCTCTCGGCTCACGCTCGCCGCTGGCCTCGTCGTCCATCTGCTGATAATCGCCTCGGAGATATTCACGCCGCACCAGACCGAGGACGCCGAGGAGGCCGCCGCGCGCATCACTCGCGGTCGATTCAGCCGGGCGTTCTGGATCGGCGGCATCCTCGTGGGTATCGCGCTGCCGCTCGTCGCCCTCGCGGCGAGCGCTAGTCCCGCGGTCGTCGCGGTCGGCGGCGTGCTCGCCCTCGCCGGGTTGTTCGCCTTCGAGTACTGCTGGATAACCGCTCCGCAAACCATCTCGCTCGCATAACCATGGGACACCAATACGAACTCAGTCGAATCGAGAAACTCGCCGAGAGCCTCGGGCTGTTGTCCGACCGCTCGACGGGCACGTCGAAGCAACGACAGGGAACCAGTGGTGCCGTCAATCGAATCGCCGCACCGGGCGAACTATCGAGCTATCCCGACCCCGAAACGTGGCACGAGTGGGTGGAGTACGATTCGACCGGCGAACCGACCGAGTACTCGGTCGTCCCGACCGCCTGCTTCAACTGCGAAGCCGGGTGCGGGCTTCTCACCTACATCGACAAGGAGACGGGTTCCATCAGGAAGATCGAAGGGAACCCGGAACACCCCGGCTCCCGCGGCAGAAACTGCGCGAAGGGGCCCGCGACCGTCAACCAGATCAACGACCCCCAACGCATCGAGCACCCGCTCAAACGCGACGGTCCCCGGGGGAGCGGCCAATGGACTCGCGTCTCGTGGGACGAGGCCCTCGACGACATCGCCGGGGAGATGCGCGACGCCATCGTGGCCGACCGCGGCAACGAAATCACCTACCACGTCGGTCGCCCCGGCCACGAGGAGTACATGGACCGGGTCATCCAAGCGTGGGGTGTCGACGGCCACAACTCCCACACGAACATCTGTAGCGCCGGTGCACGCGCCGGGTACGGCCTCTGGCACAAGTACGACCGTCCGAGTCCCGACTTCGCAAACGCGGAGTTCATCCTCCTCCTGTCGGCGCACCTCGAATCGGGCCACTACTTCAACCCGCACGCCCAGCGAATCATGGAAGGCATGCAGGACGGCGGCCAGTTGGCCGTCGTGGACCCGCGGCTGTCGAACACGGCCGCGATGGCCGACTTCTGGCTTCCGACCCAGCCCGGCAGCGAGGCGGCCGTCCTCCTGGCGATGGCGAACGTCATCCTCGACGAGGACCTGTACGACGCCGAGTTCGTCCGCAACTGGGTGAACTGGGAGCAGTTCCTCGACGAGGAGTTCCCGGACCGCGAGCGGAGCTTCGAGTCCTACATCGAGACGATTCGGGAGGTGTACGCCGAGTTCACGCCCGCGTTCGCGGCGGCCGAAAGCGGCGTCGACGCCGACACAATCGAGACGGTCGCTCGGAAGATCGGCACCGCCGGGGACCGCTTTGCCAGCCACATCTGGCGCTCGGCCGCCTCGGGCAACGACGGGGGTTGGCAGGTTTCACGTACCCTCCATTTCCTCTCGGTGTTGACGGGAAGCGTCGGAACCAAGGGCGGTACGGCGCCCAACGCGTGGCACAAGTTCGACCCGCACCTGCCGAACGAACCACCCCGTCAGCGGCTCTGGGACGAGTTACAACTTCCGCCCGAGTATCCGTTCGCCCACTACGAGCTGAGCCAATTGCTCCCGTACTTCCTCAAGGAGGGTCGCGGGAAGCTCTCGGTGTACTTCACGCGCGTGTTCAACCCCGTCTACACGTACCCGGACGGCTTCTCGTGGATAGAGGCGCTGACGGACGAGGAGAAGGTCGGCATGCACGTCGCACTGACGCCGACGTGGAACGAGACGGCCTACTTCGCCGACTACGTGCTCCCGATGGGTCATTCGCCCGAACGACACGACATCCAGAGCCAAGAGACGCACGCCGGGACGTGGGTCACGTACCGACAGCCCGTCCTCCGCGAGTACGCCGAACGGGAAGGTGAGGACGTCGAGTTCACCTACGAGGCCAACCCCGGTGAGGTCTGGGAGGAAGACGAATTTTGGATCGAACTGTCGTGGCGTCTCGACGAGGACGGCACCCTCGGCATCCGCGAGCACTTCGAGTCGCCGTACCGCGACGGCGACGGCGACGCCCCGGCGAAGATGACCGTGGACGAATATTACCGGTATATCTTCGAACACGAGGACAACCTCGTGGAACTCGCCGCGGAAAAGGACATGACGCCCCTCGAATACATGAAACACCACGGGGCGTTCGAGGCGTCCGAGAACGACTACGAACTGCATCGGGAATCGCTCGACGAATCCATCCTCGACGCTGACGACGTGACCGTCGACGAGTACGGGACGATTCGCCGCGGCGAGAAACCGTCGAGCGCGTCCGCGTCCGACGACTCGGACGTCCTCGGCGTGATGGTCGACGGCGAACCCAAACGCGGGTTCCCGACGCCCACGGGGAAACAGCAGTTCTACTCGCGGACGATGGCCGAGTGGGGCTGGGACGACCTCGAATACACCGTTCCGCACTACCTGAAATCGCACGTCCACCCCGAGAACGTCGATTACGAGAACGGCGAGATGGTGCTGGTACCGACGTTCCGCCTCCCGACGGCGATTCACTCCCGGTCGTCCAACTCGAAGTGGTTGGAGGAGATTTCGCACAACAACCCGGTGTGGCTTCACACGAAGGACGCCGACCGACTCGGCCTCGAAACGGGCGACCTCTGTCGCGTCGAAACCGAAATCGGCTACTACGTCAACGAAGTCTGGGTCACGGAGTCCATCAAACCGGGAATCGCCGCGATGAGCCACCACATGGGACAGTGGAAAATCGACCGCCCGGACAACGACGAGTCGGACGTCCAGGAGGGCGGGGACCCGTACGGGAAGGTGACCGTCGACCTGAACACCGAGGCGGGCCGGTGGGGGATGCGACAGGTCGAGGGCATCCATCCGTTCGAGAGCGACGACAGCGACAGCGAGCGCGTCTGGTGGACGGACGGCGGCGTCGCACAGAACCTCACGCACGCCCCGCATCCCGACCCCGTCTCGGGAATGCACTGTTGGCACCAGAAGGTGACCATCCGACCGGCCGAGGCGGACGACTACTACGGCGACATCTACGTCGATACGGAGCGGTCGTTCGAAATCTACCGCGAGTGGCTCGCCGAGACGAAACCGGCCCCGGGACCCGACGGGCTTCGTCGCCCGAAGTGGCTCAAACGGCCCATCGCACCCCCGACCGACTCCGGAGCTGACGCGGGGTGGTTCGTGGACGGTCCCATCGGACGCCCCGGCCGCTGGGACCCCGAGTCCCTGTCGACGACGGCCGACGAGGAGTAACGCGGATGGGCACGACACCATCCGACGACGAGTCACTCGCCGCCTGCGTGGAACGCGCGCTGGCGGACGCTCACATCGGTCGAGACGGTCTGTTCTACGCTCTGGACGAACTCGACGGGTTCGGACGCGTTCGCGTCGATGGCCGGACGGCAATCGTCCCGGTGACGCTGCCGCTTCCCGCGAGAGACGTCCGAACGGTCGTCGAGCGCGACGTTCGGGAGGCGGTCGGCGCTATCGACGGCATCGATGCGGTCACGTGCCGCTTCGAGCCACGGGTACCCGACCCCGGCGTCCGCGTCGAGTTGCTCCCCGACGTGAAACACGTCATCGCCGTCGCCTCCGGGAAGGGCGGCGTCGGCAAAAGCACCGTCGCCACCAACGTGGCCGTCGCGCTCGCCGATGCGGGCGCGTCGGTCGGAGTGCTGGATGCCGACGTCTACGGGCCGAACGCACCCCAACTGCTCGGCGTCGGCGAACGGACGCCGACCGCAACCCTCGACGACCGAATGGTTCCCCGCGAAGCGCACGGCGTCTCGGTGATGAGCATGGGGTTCATCGTCGGCGAGGACGACCCGGTCATCTGGCGCGGCCCGGTCGTGGACGGGTTTCTAACGCAACTGTTCGGCGACGTGGAGTGGGGTCCCCTTGACTACCTCGTCGTCGACCTCCCGCCCGGTACCGGGGACGTACAGCTCTCGCTCGTCCAGCACCTGCCCGTGACCGGTGCGGTCGTCGTGACGACGCCGCAAGCGGTCGCCGTCGACGACGCCCGGCGTGGACTCGAAGGGTTCGCACGGTACGACGTTCCCATTCTCGGTATCGTCGAAAACATGGCCGGATTCCGCTGTCCCGATTGCGGTTCCGTCCACGACCTCTTCGACGCGGGCGGCGGCGACCGATTGGCCGAGGCGTTCGAGGTGCCCGTTCTTGGGCACATTCCGCTCGACCCCGCCGTCGGCGAACTCGAACGCGGCGAGGACCCACCCGACCCGCCCGGCGTCTCGGTTCCGCTCCTCGGCCGGTTGCAACTGCCCCGGACGGAGGCGGAACGCGAACGCCCCACGAGCGCCGAGCCGATGGCACTCCGCGAGGACGGCGGCGAGACGAGGCGTGCGCTCGAACTCGTCGCGACGCGAACCGCGGCCCGCGTCAACGCCCTCGTCACCGACTCGACGCCGCCCGACTCGTCTCCCGACTGACCTCGGAACCACGGTCACGAGCGGTCTCGTGTATTTTCCGACCGAATTCTCGGTTGCGGTTCGCGGTGGTGCCGAAGTACCCCCGTCGAATCGTGTCGGCCTCCCCAAACTCATTTGTCGCTGCTCGTCGTCTCGGAGGGCTATGAACGGCTTCGACGACTTCGACTCGCTGATAGAACGACTCCGGCGCACCGCGACGGTCGAAACGGTGTACGGCGACCCGATTTCGACCGGCGACCGGACCGTCGTCCCGGTTGCGACCGTCGGCTACGGGTTCGGCGGCGGCGGAGGCGACGAGGGAAGTGGACTGGGTGGCGGCGTGGGTGCGTCCCCGGTCGGCGTCCTCGAAGTCACGCCGGACGAGACGCGGTTCGTCCGCTTTTCGGAATCCCGGAACGTGGCGCTCGCACTCGTGCTCGGATTCGTCCTCGGCCTGTTCGTTCGTCGCTCGAACTGACCCTACTCTCTCCCCGTTTTTCCCGCCCGCTGAGAACTACTCGTCGAGTATATCATCTCTCGTGACATATATTCTGTTGACCATGCCGATCAACATCACAACCATCCTCAAGCGAGGCTACAGTCGAAGTATCGAGCGAAACGGCCTCATGCTCATGGGGATACTCTTCGTCATCTCCGTCTTTAACGGCGTGTTAGGGCTCGGTGTTGACCGGTGGGTCGCCCGACAGGGTGGGGCCGCCGGTGTGCAGGCGAATCCGTTGGTGATAGTTCCGCCGCTCGGTGCCGGTATCGTCTCCCTGATACTGGGCATCGCGTTGCTCGTCGTGAGCATCGCGGCCATTCGCGTGTTCGTGAGCGACGAAACCGAGCGTCTCCCGCGAGAGTTCTTCACCCGGAACATGGTCTGGGCCGCGGTCAACCTCTTCGTCGGGACGATAGTCTTCGCAATCATCGTGGCACTGGGTCTCGTCGCGCTGGTCGTTCCGGGCATCTTCCTGCTCGTGACCCTGGTGTTCTGGACGGTCTACGTGGCCGTCGAAGACCAGAACTTCGTCGAGGCGTTTCGAAGCAGCTGGGGACTGACGCGGGGCTACCGCCTCAACCTCTTCATGCTGGGCGTGGCGGTGGCGTTCATCACGCTGATCCTCAACCTCGTCTTCGGTTTCGGCGACCTCGCGAGCGGCAGTTTCGTCGGCGATTTCGTCGCCTTGGTGTTCGCGCAAGCCGCCAGCGCTATCGCGACGGTCTTCGCAACCGCCGTGCTCGCGACGGCGTACACCGAACTCGACGCCTCCGACGATGAGGACCTCGGTGAGACGATAACCGACGACAGCACCGCCGGACGGCCCGCCGCCTAACCGTATTTTTCGATTTTTCGAGTAACCGTGTAAAACCGCGCTCCGGCGTCGAGCTAGTCCACGGGTTGGGTGTCGCGCCCGAGGAGGACCCGCGTGAGGTCCTCGCCGAGACTCTCGCCAGCGTGCGTCTCCTCGACCTGCGTGTAGACGAGAACGAGACCGAACGTCGCGAGCGCGGCGGCGAACGCGAACGGGACGACGTAGCCGAAGCCGACGAGCCACCCGCCCGCGAGCGGGCCGATGGCGGTGCCGAGACCGAACGCCATCGTCAGCACGGAGAGCGTCGTCCCGGCGTTCGAGTTCCGTGCGATGTCACCGGCGAGCGCGAAGGCCGGTGCGAACACCATCGCTCCGGCGATTCCCTGCACGAACCGAGCGGCGACCATCCCGACCGGCGTCGCAACGAGTCCCTGTGCGAGCGTCGCTGGCACGAGGAGGACGAGGCCCGCGAGGATGAACGGCTTCCGGCCGTACCTGTCGCTCGCGGTGCCGACGGGCGTCTGCGTGACGACTTGACCGAGCGTGAACGCCGCGAACTCGATGCCGAAGAGCGTCGCGCTCTGGCCGAGATGCTGGTTGATGATGCTCTCTAGGGGCGCAAGGATGGCGATGCCGATGGCCATGAAGAGCGACGCGATGCCGAGCGTGAACACGGAGTCGAGCACGCCGTTGCCGTCTCGCTCGAAGACGGCGACGCTGTGTTCGCCGCCCGCGTCTGCAGTGTTCTCCGCGTCGATGTCGATGTCGGGGTCGCTCACCAGTGCGAAGACGAGGATTGCGCCGACGAGCGCACCGAGCGTGGCGATGTAGAACGCCGCCTCGAAGCCCGTGACCGCGTAGCCGAGGACGGCGTACGGACCGCCGTAGATGACGGTGCCCGCCGCCACGGGGCCGATACCGAATCCGAGCATACGGAAGGTGTTGAACACGCCCATCGAACCGCCGCGCGTGTCGTCCGTGGAGAGGTCGTTCACGAGCGCGATGGTCGCCGGAACGGTGACGGCGACGCCGATTCCCTGTCCGATGCGGATGAGCAACATCGCGCCGTAACTCCCGGCGAGCGAGTACGTGAAGTTCGAAACCGCGAGGATGAGCAGTCCGGCGACCACGAAGGCTTTCCGCTTCCCGGTCTTGTCGGACAGGTTCCCCGCGATTGGCTGGACGCCGCTCATGAAGAACCCGAACGCGGATAGGATGAGTCCCGTGACGAGGGCGGTGCTGAGGCCGAACGTTCCCCCGCTGACCACGCCGCTGGCGATGTAGAGCGGGAGGACGACGATGAGGAACGAATTCCCGATGGAGTCGGCCATCCGCGCGAACGCGAGCGCGAGAATTCGACGGTCCGTATCGAGGATGCCCATTATCGGGGTCCCTCCTCGATGTGATGATGTGTGCTGTGGCTCCGAATCATTTCTTACTAACTACTCAGTTAGCAACGCGGATAAACGTTCCGACGTGGCAGGTGCCGACTAACTGTGGACGGGAAATAACGCTTGAAACGCGGTGATTCGGACGAATGGGGGTGTTTGGGACGTCTTTCCACCCGGTTCCGATGGATTGACTGGACAGTAAGTTTTTGGAGTGCTATATGTCGGGGAACCGAATCACTCGCCCGCCATGCGGTTCGCTCCGGGCGTTCTTCGACGCGTTCGGCGGGGGTTTCAAAACGAGTGTCGAACCGCGGAAACGTCGAGGGCAGTTACTGCCAGAGAGCGCCCGTTACCATGTTCCGAACGGCGCGACGACGGCGACGTCGAGCGCCGAACAGACGAAGCTCGTGAATAACCTACCTGTGAGTGAGATTCCGACGAGTTCTCGGGCGTTCACGTCGTCGGGAGGAGCGTCGATGTCGAATCGTTAGTCGTCGGCGACCACGCTGTCTTCGGTCGCCGCACAGCGGTTCGGTCCCAGTTCGAGTTCGTTCTCCTCATCGACGTTTTCCGGTTGGTAGCTACCCTGGTTCGTGGCGATGACCGTCTCGTAGTTCGGCGGCTTCGATGGAAGGTTCTCGAACATGTGCTCGACGAATTCCTCCTCGTCCAACTGGACGATTTCGTTGGTCTGCCGAACGGAGCCGACCGTCGTGACCATCGGCATGCCGGGCGTGACGTCCACGTACTCGCCGTCGTCGGTGACCGAGAAGTGGCCCGGGAGAATCTTCACGTGGTCGGGAAGGGACAGGATGACCTTCTGGAGCGTCGCGTACTGGACGCGTGCCCCGTCGCGCGCGTCGGCGTCGGCGAACTGGAGTTCGGTGCGGCCGATGGACTCGACGAACAGGGTGTCGCCGGTCAACAGCGCCTCGTCGTCGATTAGCCACGAGGTCATGCCCGTCGTGTGACCGGGCGTGTGAACCGACTTGATATCGACGTCACCGACGTTTACCGTGTCGTTCGGGTCGACGCCGTCGAAGTCGTATTCGGGGTCGCGCGTCGCGGCGGGCGAACCGAGGTGGTACGGGACGCCGAGTTCGTCGGCGAGTCGGCGACCGCCGGAGATGTGGTCGGCGTGGATGTGCGTATCGAAGACGTGCGTGATGTCGAACCCGCGCTCCGCGGCGGCGTTCTTGAACGTCTCCGTGGCGCGCGTCACGTCGATGGCGGCGGCCTCGCCGGTGCGCCTGTCGCCGACGACGTAGCCGAGACAGCCCTTCGAACGGCGCTGTAACTGGAGGATTTCCACGTCGTCGTTCCGCGTTGCGATGGGTACGACGTCGTAGAGCATGCTCCAGGATTCCATGCCGCCCTCGACCGTCAGTACGTTCTCGAACCCGTCAGCTTCGAGCCACTCGGCGAACTGTCCGGCCGAACTGCCGGTCGCACAGATGGTGATAATCTCGTCGTCGGCGTCGAGTTCCTCGCGGTGGGCGTCGAAGTCGCCGACCAGTTCGTCGTTCGCGCCCGAATATTCGACGTTCTCGGCCTGGGCGATGTGCCAGTCCGCGTAATCCTCAGGGTTTCGCGTATCAAACAGGGTAACGTCTCCGTTCGCGTCGATCTTATCTCGCAATTCCTCCACCGTGATTTCCTGAACCATTGCATCGGATTGTATTGTCCATGCAATAATAAGGGTTCGTCAGGACGGTTTTGTTGCCGGGTTATCGCTCCGATACCGGATGTCGAACACGGGTAATCCACATTTTTGCCCCTTCTTCGAACGTTTCCGCATCTTCCACTGACCCCTCGGTGAGGCTCGGAGTGGTCTCGGCAGTATTGTGTGATACTGTCCTTATTGACTGGAACAAACCGGCAACCACATTACGTTGGGACCACTACGACGGATAGGTGACCCGCGATGTCTGATTCGGACTCGATACGTGAGAAACTCGATGGGCTCCCCCCCAGTTCTAAGTTCATCTACAAGACGCTCGAACGGAACGGTCGAATGACTCAAAAGGCTCTCATCGAGGAGACGATGCTGTCGGCCCGAACGACGCGCTACGGTATCAAACAGCTCGACGACGCCGGGTTGCTCGAATCGTCACCGGCGCTCCGCGACGCCCGACAGACCTGTTACGGGCTGGCGTTGGACGGGCCGGACCAGCGTGGCTACGCGAAGGACGTCCTCGTCGCGGCGGAGTGGCTCGCCGAACGCTTGGACGAGGTTCGAAGCGACGACCCGTCGCTTCGCCTGATAGAGGCTGACACGGGCGACGCCTACGAGGACGGTCACATTCCCGGTGCGATCAAATTCGGCTGGTTGACGCATCTGACGGCGGAAAACGGCCGCGGCGTTCCGGAGAAAGGGACGTTCGAGGAGTCGCTCGGTCGGCACGGCATCACCGACGAAAGCACCGTCGTCCTCTACGGCGGCGAGTCGAACTGGTTCGCCGCCTACGCCTACTGGCTGTTCAAATATTTCGGCCACGACGACCTCTATCTCCTCGACGGCGGTCGTGACTACTGGGTCGAGGCGGGCTATCCTACGACGACCGAGATTCCGTCGGTTACGGAGCGCGAGTACGACGCGAGCGGTCCGTTCGACCACCTCCGAGCGACTCGTAACGACGTCGAACGGGCGCTCGCGGGGGACGTGACGCTGCTCGACGTGCGGAGTTCCGAGGAGTTCGTCGGCGACGTCCGAGCACCGCCGGACGGCGAGGGGATGCCCGCGACGATGGTGGGCGGTCACATCCCCGATTCCGTCCACGTTCCGTGGTCGAACATCTTCGACGACGACGGTTGGTTCAAGCGCCGCGACGAACTCCGGGCCATTTACGAGGCGGAAGGGGTGGCGACCGACGACGACGTTATCGTCTACTGCCACGTCGGCGAGCGCTCCGCCCTGACGTGGTTCGTCCTCTCCGAACTCCTCGGCTACGAGACCGTGCGAAACTACGACGGGTCGTGGAGCGAATGGGGAAACCTCGTGGACGCGCCGATAGAGACGGAGTGACCCCACACGCTGCAACCGGTCTGTATCGCCCGTTTCCGCCGGGATACAAATTTTGCCGCCGTCTCTTGGTGTTGTGAGTATTGCACAACAATGTTGCTTCTATCTCTAGTTTGATGGGCGTGGGACCACACGTGTAAGTAGGTATGGTAAAGATAGTCGTTCTCGGTGCGGGTACGGGCGGTGCCATGACAGCGAACCTCCTTCGACGGAAATTGGGCACTGACGCCGATATCACGGTGGTCGATAAGAGCACGAAGCACATGTACCAGCCGTCGTTCTACCTCATCCCCTTCGGCTATCTCGACGCCGAAGAGCAGGCTCGGGACGTCCGCGAACTCTTCGACAACGGCATCGAGTTCGTGCAGGACGAGGTGACCGGCGTCGACCCCGACGAGAAGGTCGTCGAGTGCGCCGAGGACGACATCGAGTACGATTATCTCGTCGTCGCCACCGGTCATCGACTCGCACCCGAAGCGACCCCCGGACTGCTCGAAGGGTGGGAGGAAACCGATTCCGTCTATCCGTTCTATCACTACGAGGCGGCGATGGCGATGCGGGAGGCGTTCGAGGACTTCGACGGCGGAACGTTCGTCGTCACCCAACCGAACACGCCCATCAAATGTCCCGGCGCGCCGCTGAAGATGACGATGCTCGCCGAGGATTTCGCTCGGCGCAAGGGAATCCGCGACGAGACGGAGTTCATCATGACCCGGAACGCCGACCACCACTTCGGCGTCCAGCCCTACCGGGACAAACTCTACCAGTTGTGGGACGACCGCGACATACAGTTCGAAGCGAACTTCTCCGTCGAAGCAATCGACCCCGACGAGCAGGTCGTCCGCGCCGCCGACGGCCGGGAGATAGAGTACGACCTCCTCGCCCCGGTGACGCCCCAGTACGGCCAGACGGCCATCACCGAAGGCTCGCCCCTGACCGAGGGCAGCGAGAACGGCGAGTACGTGACGATAGACGAGCGCACGCTGCAGCACACGGAGTACGACGACGTGTTCGCATTGGGCGACTGTGAGAACGCGCCCCACTCGAAGACCGCGGCGGCCGCCCGCAAAGAAGCGCACGTCGTCGCCGACAACCTCGAAGCCCTCATCGAGGGACGGACGCCGCACGCGAAGTACTCCGGCTACGCCGCCTGTCCGCTCCTCACGAAGAAGGGGAAGGCGATGATGGCGGAGTTCGACTACGAGGAGAGCATCTCCGCGCCCGTCGAGAGCAAGATGAACTGGATTTTGGACGTCAACGTGCTGCCGTCGGTGTACTGGAACCTCTGGCTGCACGGTTACGACCCGCTCCCGTAGGTGATCACGAATGAGTGATACACAGACCCAGGAAGCGGTTACCGAACGCGACTCGGAGGACCTCGACGCGCTCGTGGACAAAATCGACGACAACGCCGAGGACCTCATCGCGTTGCTCGACGCCCTCGACGCGACGCAGGGCCTCGCGGAGGAACTCGTCCCCGAACTGACGGACGTCGCCCGCGACAACCGCGAACCCATCCGCGACCTTCGCGTGGCGTTCGAGCGCGAAGAGACGCTCGTCCTGCTCCAGAAGGTCGGGCACAATTCGGAACAGTTGGTCGAACTGCTGGACGTGCTCGAAGTCAGCGCCGGGCTGACCGAGGACCTCGTGCCGGAACTCGTCACGGTCGTCCGCGAGAACCGTGCGACTATCGAGCGACTGCGAGCGGCGTTCGAGAAGGAAGAAACAATCGTCCTCCTCGAACGACTCGGCGAGAACGCCGACGCGCTCGTCGAACTCCTCGAACTCCTCGACGTGACGCGCGGGCTGGCCGACGACCTCGTTCCCGAACTCACGGACGTCGCACGGAACAACCGCGAACCCATCGCGGACTTGCGGCTTGCCGTCGAAGGATTCACGGACGCCCGCCGGGAGCGCGAGACGCCGGACATGTACGAACTGGGGAGGAACATGGAGGGCTTGGTCGCGCTGACCGAGACGGCCGCCCAACCCGAGGTCGTGAACTCGCTCGACGCCGGATTGAGCGCGTTCACGGACGAGACGAAGCCGAAGAAACTCGGCCTGTTCGGCCTGCTCGCGGCGTTACGCGACGACGACGTTCGACAGGCGCTCGGAACCCTCGTCGAAGCGGCGCGACGGATGGGGAGAGCGAACGACGACCGCTGAGTCGGGATGCGGCGCACCGAGGACCATCAAAGAGGCCATTTACGAGGGAGAACGGGCCGCTCGTCGCGGACGTACTGGAAGAATGTGGAAACCCCTATCTCGTGACGGATGAAGTCGAGACGAGCCACCCTCTCTGTGGCCTCGTAAACTACCCCATACGCTCCCGAAAAGCGGGGATTGCACTGATTGATACGTGGTAACCGTCATACCTACCGAGCGATAGTTATCCGCGTATCACCAACTCATTCGTATGGGGGACCGCGAAGACGAGGAGTTCGACCCGGAGCAACGCCACGCCCGTGAGGTGGCGACGAAGGCGGCAGAGGAGCGTTCCGATTTCCTCTCGTTGATACCCCACTACTACCGGGGCGAAGTCTCACAGATGTCCACTCGGTTGGACCGCTTGGACCTCACTATCGACTGGGCGATTGCCGTTATCGTAGCGATGCTCGCACTTTCGTTCGAAAGTACGGATAGTCCGCCCTATTTCCTGCTGATCGGGATGTTTGCGATGGTCATGTTCCTGCTGTTCGACGTTCGGCGGTATCGCACGTACGATGCGACCCGCTCGCGTGTGCGGATGATCGAAGAGAACATCTTCGCCAACGCGTTCGACCCGGAGGGCGCGGTCCACCGTGACTGGCGAGAAAAGATCGGCGCGGACCTTCGGAAACCGACGGTGAAAGTGTCGCTACGGGAAGCGATGTCACGTCGATTGAAACGGATCTACTTTCCGTTGCTCACGGTTCTCCTCGTGGCGTGGCTCTTCCGCATTACCGTCTTCGTCCCGAACGAGAGTCCGCTCGCGACCGCTGCCGTCCCGGGAATTCCCGGTGTCGTCGTCATCGGCGGTGTCTTTCTCTTCTATTTGCTAACGGCAGTCGTGACGTTCTGGCCGACCACGCGCGAAGCAAAGGGTGAGTTCCACGGCGAAGAGGCCGGTGACTGGAAAGCGGAAAAATGAGGACCGTATTGGACGGATGAGTGATTTGAGGAACTGGCCAAAGCGGCTAGAGGAGGGCGATGAGAAGTCTGGTCGTTGCCGGTACGGTCGTATTCAACACGCCCATGCCGAACCCGAGTCCCGTGAACGCGGCGAGGAGCGATACTTCGTCCCGATACGTCGATACGGAACTCCCGAGGGCGGTCAAGCGGATGACCGAGAGCGAAAAGAGACAGACGAAGAGGGCGACGAGGGACGCGAGAAGGTCGAACACGAAGTCGGACCGCACGCTCAAACAGTGATGCGGGAGGCACCGTCGAGAGCGAGACCATCGTTTTACCACCGAGTGAATAGCGGAAGAAAAGACCGGAGAACACGGTGATTCCGACTGTCCCCAGTCGAAACGTTCGTCCCAGTGTGCGTTCGAATACCGTCGGCGTGTGCGTCAGTCCGACCGAACCGGCGTGGCCGAATCTCGTTCCTGGTTTCGCCTGAACACTCGCCGAGTAAGCCGACCGAGCGGGGTCAACGCTTCACTGAGACGGCCGGTGATACCGGTGGGGGTCGCGTAGACGATGACCGGGACACCGGCGGCGTCGGCCCGCTGAATGACTTGATCGGGAGTCGACCCGAGGACCCATCGTTTGAGCAACCGCGTCCGTGACGCCCCGATGAACAACGGGCCTCCGTTCTCGGCGGCGACGTCGACCACTCCGTCGGCGACGCTTTCGGCCGTGACCTCGTGGCGCTCGATGGCGATATCGGGTGGCAGTTCATCGAGGGTTTCCTCCATCTCCTCCGTCGTCCCGTTGTTACCGGTCGGGGTGACGTTGATGACGTGAACCGTTGCGCCCGCTCTCCCGAGGGTTCCGACGAGCGAGAGCATCGATTCGTGGTGCGGACCGCCGCCCACACCGACGTTGATGGTGTCGAGTTGCTCCGAATCCCCCATGTCGAAGTTCTGCGCGAACAGGACGTCACAGGGGGCGTTGTATTCGACCGACTCGGCGATTTCGTAGTGTTCCTCGGGATATCCCATCAGGATGAGGTCCACCTCGTTACTGCGGGCGGTCTCGTTGATATCGAACCCGACGTCCCGTGAGATGTGCCCGCCGACGGTATACTCGGCGTTCACGTCCACGGTGTCGAGCCGCTCCACGAGTCGGTCGGCTCGCTTTTCGGCGGTCTCTTGGACCATCTCGTACGGCGTCTGGTCGGGGATGTGTGTGACGTTGAGGACGTGAACGATGGGGTTTTCGTCGCGTGCGTTCGCCAGCGTTGCCGCCAATCGAACATAGTCGGGGGCGCGGTTGATGCGCGCCATCGGTACCAGTACGCGATAGCGGTCTTCCGATTCCTCGCCTGCCGCCTCCACGTCGGTATCGAGTTCCGATGGCGTCTCCGCTCCGGCTTGACCGTCTCCGGTCGTCCCGAGCGGTTGCGTCTGTTGTTCGACGGCGTGCCTGACCAGTTCGTCCACGTTGGGCGCGCCGCCCCAGACGAGATACGCACCGATGAACAGCAGTTCGACGGCGACGCCGACCGCGATTCCCGTCGGCGGCAACTTGGCGATGAGCGCGAGATTGGCGACGATTCCCAACACGGGCAACCACGGCGAGAACGGGACCCGGATGGGCCGTTCGAGGTCGGGGAACCGACGCCGAGAGGCGATGAGCGCGACGTTGACGACCGCCAACGGGGCGAGCAGGTTCAGGTTCGCAAACCCGGTCAGCGCGTTGAGGCCGAGGTGAAGCGGGCCGACCCCGCCCTCGCTGGGAAACAGCGTAATGAAGGCGACGATGAGGGCCGAAATCACCCCCGTCGTCGTTATCACGCTCCAGAACGGGGTGGCGTACGTCGGATGAATGCGGCTAAACCGTCGGGGTGCTTGGCCCTGTTTCCCCATCAACGAACCGATACCCGACGCCGCCAGGATGGAGGCGTTCGACGCCGACACCATGCTGAAGATGGCACCGGCGACGATGAGCCACTTTCCGAACGAACCTAGGAACGCCGCGGCGACCTTTCCCATGGCGGTTTCGCCCTGCCGAGCGACTACCTCCGCGGGAATCGGCGAATTGACCATGGCGACGATGACGAAGATGTAGAGGACCGTCACCGTGAGAATACTCGCGGCGATTGCTTTGGGGACCGTCTTTCGCGGTTCGATGATTTCACCCGCACTGGCGGCGATGGCGGAGAACCCGAAGAACGTGATGAACGCGACCGCGGCGACGGAGACGATGCCACCGACGTCGTTCTGAAATCCGGTCGTGAACGTA
This sequence comes from Haladaptatus paucihalophilus DX253, assembly GCF_000376445.1. NCBI lineage: Archaea > Methanobacteriati > Methanobacteriota > Halobacteria > Halobacteriales > Haladaptataceae > Haladaptatus > Haladaptatus paucihalophilus. The sequence continues at coordinate 458,014 of NZ_AQXI01000002.1, forward strand.
CCGATGGCTTCCGCCGGACCAGCGCTTCCGAAGGCTCCGCCGACGAACACCACCAGAACGGCCACCTTCGCGCTCGTTACGAGTACCTGAAACGTGCCGCTCTCCTCGGTCCCCTTCGAATTGAGGTAGCCGAGGAGAATCGCGGTGAGAACGGCGATACCGCCGTGCGGAATCGGTATGCCGTGGGGAATGATGAACTGGTGAAACCACTCGCCCATGGTGGCGAGGTAGAACGCCGTGGTCGCGCAATATCCGAGAAACAACGAGGAACCGATGGCGAACAGCAATCGGTCCTCCTCGAACGTGCGCGAGGAAAACAGATACCCGCCGCCGTTTTCGCTGTAGATGGAGGCGAACTCCGAGTAGGTGTATGCCGTGATACTTGCGATGACCGCCGCGATAACGAACGAGATAATCGCGCTGCTCCCCACCGCCGCCACCGCCGTCCCGGACAGCGAGAAGATACCGGCGGCAATCATCGTCCCGAGGCCGAGCGCGAACGCAACCTTGAATCCGAGTGTACGGGTATGCTCGACCATTTTACGTGGTACCAGCGCTACTCAGATCCGATCTATCCTGATGCGTGGTTCGATCGCTATCGCAATTCAATTCGCTCGTGTCATCAGAAGAGAGGTGTCGCAACGATTTGTACTCTTGAGGGAGACTGGTTTCGGTTTTCGAACAATGTCGTCTCATAGTAAATCCTTTCAACAGAATGTGGTATTTGAGCGTTATACTCGATGGGGCTGCATATTCAAGCAGGTAATTCGACGTCCCGGATTGGCTCCACGATTCTCAGCGAATATCCCGGGATTCGCTTCCACACCTCTCTTGCACGGGTGTTGGAACCGGGCGGTCGAAAGTGACGCTTCGGACATCATGTCCGAGAGAAAAACAGAGATGAGTCGTTATCCGTGTTCGAGACGAAGGGATGGATATGGCACAGATTACGGACCTCTTCATCACAGGGACCGGGTCCGAACCGATGCAGTCGGTCACGGAGGTACACGCGGTCGCCGACAGGGGACTCCGGGGCGACCGATATTTCAACGGAACGGGCTACTATTCCCCGTACGACGTCTGTCAGGTCACGTTGATAGCGAACGAAGCGATCGACGCAATCGACCGGGAGTTCGGCTTCGACCTGACGGCTGGCGAGCATCGACGCAACGTCGTCACGGAGGGCATCGACGTGCACGACCTCCTGAAACACCGCTTTCGAGTCGGTGACGCGCTGTTGGAGGGGACGAGACCGCGGCCGCCCTGTGCGCACGTTGAACAACTCAACGAACAGGAGGGCGTCGCCCGAGCGCTCAAAGACGGCCGCGGCGGGATATGTGCGGATGTAGTCGAATCCGGTCGGATCGGCGTCGGCGATTCGATTTCCGACATCGAGGCGATGGACAAGACGGCGAGCATCATCGAGCGACTCCGGTCGAAGTAGTCGGCGAACCCTCACCACGTCGGCCCGGACGGAAACGGACGGTACCACTTACTTGCGGGCGTCCGTAGTGAAGCCGGTATGACCGACAGTCCGTTCGACGCGACCATTCGCGTGGCCGAGGTGCGAGAGGCAAAAGCGTTCCCCGAAGCGGAGAAGCCCGAGATGGTCAAACTCCGGTTGGATGTGGGCGACGAATCGCTTCAATCGGCCGCACAGTTGGGGTATCACCACGATGTCGACGACCTCGTAGGGACGCAGGTGCTCTGTGCGACGAACTTGGGGTCGGTTCGGATCGCTGGGTTCGAATCGGAGGCGCTGACCGTCGGCGTCCCGGGCGACGACGGGAATCCGGTCCTCGTCACGCCCGAAAAATCGGTTCCTCCCGGGGGAACGCTCTACTGAATCGGATATCGCTTTTCCGTCAGCCCGCACCGTCGCGGAATACCGGTGAAGGCCGTGCGGGAGCCGAACGTTGATGGTCCCGGCATACGAGCGGAGAGCCATGGCGAGAGCGACCGTGTACGAAGACGTCGAGAGCGAGCGGGAACGACTGACATCGATGGCTCAGCGCATCTGGGAGACGCCCGAACTCGGCCTGCAGGAAGAGGAATCCGCGCAGGTGCTCATCGACCGGTTGATGGAGGAAGAGTTCGACGTGGAGGTCGGACTCGGCGGAATGCCGACGGCGTTCAAGGCTTCGTACGGAAGCGGCGACCCGACGGTCGGGATTCTCGGGGAGTACGACGCGCTCCCGGACCTCTCCCAGAAGGTAACGGCGGAACACGACCCCGTTGAACAAGGTGGGCCGGGTCACGGCTGTGGTCACAACCTCTTCGGCGTCGCCGGAGTCGGCGGGGCTATCGGGGTGAAGCGTGCCATCGAACGCGGCGATATCGACGGAACCATCGAATTCTACGGCTGTCCGGCGGAGGAGACGCTCGTCGGGAAGGTCTTCATGGCCCGCGATGGCGTGTTCGACGGCCTCGATGCGGCCATCACGTGGCATCCATCGACCCTCAGTACGCCCACGCTCGACCGGTCGCTCGCGCTGGACTCGATCCAGTTCACGTTCGACGGCGTTTCCGCACACGCGGCGGCGGCACCGGAATCCGGGCGCAGTGCGCTCGACGCCGTTGAACTCCTCAACACGGGCGTCGAATACATGCGGGAACACATCTCCGAGAAAGCCCGCGTCCACTACGTCATCACGGACGGCGGCGACGCCCCCAACGTGGTCCCCGCGAAAGCCACCGTGTGGTACTACGTCCGTGCACCCACGCGCTCCGAAGTCGAACAAATCAGCGACTGGCTGACGGACATCGCCGACGGCGCGGCCACGATGACGCAAACGGACGTGAACCGCCGGTTCATCACCGGCTGCTGGGACTTCCTTCCCAACCGTACCGTCACCGACGTCATCTGGGAGACCATGCAGGAAGTCGGCGAGGTCGGGTACTCCGACGACGACAGAACGTTCGCGGGCAAACTCAAGGAGACCGTCTCCGACGAACGGATCGAGGCGAGTCTCGAAGACGTGCCCGAGGAGTACGCGGCGGAGATACGCGACGCGAACCTCTACGACGTCCCGGTTCCACCGCACGCGGAGGGTGACGTCGGCGGCGGTTCGACCGACGTGGGTGACGTGAGTTGGATCACGCCGACGGGTCAGTTCCGAGCGGCGACGTGGGCGGTCGGAACGCCGGGCCACACGTGGCAGGCGACCGCGGCGAACGGCGATTTCGGGAAACAGGGGGCCGTCTACGCCGCGAAAGTGCTCGGCGGAACCGCGTACACGCTCATCGAGAATCCGTCCATCGTCGCGGAAGCGAACGAGGAGTTCGACGCGGAAACCGGTGAACAGAGCTACGAGACGCCGCTTCCGCCGGAAACCGAGCCGCCGTTCGATAACACCGCGCCGTGAGGTGAGTCGAGGTCGGTGGTTGGCGAGGCGGACGCGCCCAGGGTCTTCCTACCGCTCACACGAATATCGTCTCTCTCACAGCGGGGAACCAAAGCGCGAAATCGGTGGACTCCCCCGGTCGACGTACCGAATCAGATATCGGTAGAATCGCATCTCGTCGTCGGTCCGCGGTCTCCGTAATTCTTAGTTTGGGATGAAGGAGCGTATCGAAAGCAGACGTCGGGTGACGTCTACCTCGTGGCGTGGACGACAGGCAATCATTCCTGACAACCTTGGTTGGATGACTATACGACGACGGTTCTACGTTAGTCATTCTCTCACATAATTCTTGCTATTAGACAGACGCACTGTGTATACTACCGTCCCACCCGGGACCCGAACGGCACTCAGCTCTCGACGGACGCATTCTTTAAAAAAGAGTTCCCGTCTAGCCGCCGTACGCGGCGCTAATCGTCGGCCACAGCGGGTTCCGGATTCCCGTCGAGGAGTCGATTGAACGCATCGAGCATGACGGTGACGCTGGCGCGGGTGATGTCCGAATCGCTCGCGTTCACCGTCACCGAGTGATCGCCGTGCGATACTTCGACTTCGACGGTGACGAGCGCGTCCGTCCCCCCGGTAATCGCATCGACGTGATACGATTCGAGCGTCGCATCGATGTCGAGCGCCCGCCGGGTGGCGGTGATGGCGGCGTCGACGGGACCGCTCCCGACGCCACTCGCCACCTGCTCTTCGCCGTCGACGGCCAGTCGAACGCTCGCTGTCGGCGTCGCACCGCCGCTCGTCGCGGTGAGGTCCAGCAGTTCGACGCGCTGGTCTCGTTCGCGGCCCTGTACTTCGTCGGCGATGGCGAGCAGGTCGGTATCGGTGATACGCTTTCCGCGTTCGCCGATCTCCTTCACCTGCTCGACTATCGCGTTCAACTCGTCCTTGGTCACGTCGACGTCGTGTTCGTCGAGTGCCGCACGAACACCCGCACGTCCGGCGTGCTTTCCGAGAACGAGTCGCCGCTCGCGGCCGACGGCACTCGGCGAGTACGGTTCGTACATCGCGTCGTCTTTCAGCGTCCCGTCCGTGTGGATGCCCGACTCGTGCGTGAACGCGTTCTCGCCGATGACGGCTTTGTTCGGCGCGAGCGGAACGTCGGTCGCCGTGGCGACCGTCTGCGCGAGGTCGTACAACTTCTCGGTCGAGACGGTCTCGACGTCGTATCCGTGGTCGAGCGCCACCGCGACTTCCTCCAACGCGACGTTCCCGGCGCGTTCGCCGATGCCGTTCACGGTGGCGTGAACGAGGTCGGCCCCGGCCGCGACGCTCACCAACGCGTTCGTGAGCGCCAAGCCGAGGTCGTCGTGGGTGTGGGTGCTCGTGGGACCGAGCGGAGCCAATCGAGAGATGACGTCCGCCGTGCGGTCCGGCGTCGCGTGCCCGACCGTATCGCAGTAGCAGATGCGGTCGGCACCGGCGTCGAGGGCCGCGCGCATCAGCCGTTCGAGGAAGTCGAGGTCGGCGCGTGACCCGTCCTCGCCGAGGACTTCGACCCACAGGTCGTGGTCCTTCGCGTATTCGGTGAGACGGACCGCGGTCTCGACGACATCGTCGCGCGTCGTGCCGACTTTCCCCTCGATGTGGCGGTCGCTCGCCGGGACAACGAGATTGACACCGCCGACGCCGCAGTCGAGCGCCAAGTCGATGTCGCCCTTGATACCGCGAGCGAAACTCGTCACCGTCGCGTCGAGGCCGAGGTCGGCGACGCGCGAAATCGTTTCTCTCTCGCCCGCTCCCGTGCACGCGCTGCCCGCTTCGATGACGCCGACGCCGGTCGCATCGAGTTTTCGTGCGATTTCGGCTTTGTCCGTAGGCGTCAGTGAGATGCCGGGCGCTTGTTCGCCATCGCGGAGCGTGGTATCGAGGAACTGTACGTCAGAATCGGAAGGTGGAGTTTGTTCGGGGAAGTCCCCGAATAAATCGATCCCTGGTCATGATAGCCAGTTCAGTGTGCTACCCAGACCCATATAAGGTGAGTGAGACTGGCAGATATTGTGGTTTGTAAACGACAATGACAATCCTTGCGACATAATCGCCAGTTGTGGAATACGGTGCTTTTCGTCCGCCACCGGTGCCGAACCGGGTACCCGAGGAGTAGTCCCAAGCGGTCCAATCGTTCCGATAGTTGAAACTGTATCAGCGGCAACTTTTATCCATATTCGGAGAGAGACAACGGTATGGAAGATGTTTTGGTAGGGCGGCTCATGTCTACCACGCTTCAGACGGTAACGCCCGAAACGCTCGTGGAAGAGGCGGCACAGAAGATGCTTTCTAACGACGTGGGGTCGGTTATAGTCATCGACGACGAAAACCACCTCGAGGGTATCCTGACGACCACCGATTTCGTCAAAATCGTGGCCGAACGCCAGCCCAAGGACGAAACGCCAGTCTCCGCCTACATGACTGCCGACGTGAGTACCGCGTCGATACAGGATTCGATTCGAGAGGTCTCCGACCGCATGGTCGAAGGCGGATTCCATCACATGCCCGTGGTCGACGAGACGGAGGGCGTCATCGGAATGATTTCGACGACGGACCTCACCGGGTATCTCTCGCACGTACAAACGCCGAGCCCATCGCAAACGGATTCGGCGCAGTGAAGTAACGCGGTACGGGAATCGTCGAACAATCGCATCGTCGAACCCGCGACGACGGGGATTTCACGCTGGGATATCTGCCGCCACGGTCGTATCCCGTTCGTCGGTCCGCGGAAGGGATACGAACGGGCCGAATTCCCCTCCATTCGATAACGATTCACTCGAATGGCAGTCCCTGCCGTTACCAACGTTATTTAGTCTCCGTCCCTACGACGGGTCAGTATAGGATGGTACAGGCTAGCGTTATTGGGTGTGGAAACATGGGGGGTGCCCTCGTTCGGGGACTCTCCAGAACTGGAAACCATTCCGTGGTCGCATACGACGTGGACCCGGACGCCCTCGATGCGGTATCGGGGCACTGCTCGGAAACGACGACGGATATCGCGGTGGCGACCGAACCGGAGATCGTGTTCGTCGCGGTCAAACCCGATTTGGTCGCTGACGTCGTTACCGAACTCGACCTCTCCCCGGAACAAACGCTACTCTCTATCGCCGCGGGTGTTCCGACGACGGCGCTCGAAGCGAGAACCGACGCGACGGTCGTTCGTTTGATGCCGAATCTCGCGGCCGAGTCTGGAACGATGGCGGCGGCGGTCGCCGGGGCGGAGATCTCCGATGACGTCGCGTCGCTCCTCGAAGACCTCGGCGTCTTCGTCGAGATCGACGAAGCGCAGATGGACGTCGCAACCGCCGTCAACGGCAGCGGACCCGCGTTCGTCTTTTACCTGCTCAACGCGATGAAGTGGGCTGGCGTCGAGAGCGGCCTGCGTCCGGAGGACGCGACGGTACTCGCCGCACAGACGTTCAAAGGGGCCGCCGAGACCGTGCTCCAGTCCGATGAGAGTATCGAAGAACTGATAGACGCGGTGTGTTCACCGAAAGGAACGACGATAGCGGGGATGGAAGTCCTCCGCGACAGTTCCGTGGAAGCAACGATTGGGGAAGCAGTGGCGGCGGCGGAAAATCGCTCGAAGGAGTTGGCACCCGACTATGACGACGAATGAGGCTAGAGAAACGCGGGACCTGGAACGCGCGAGACGGAAGGCGGCGACGGCCGACCGAATAGTCATGAAGGCCGGGACGAACTCGCTGACGGACGAGACGTCGAAGCTCGACGACGAAAAGCTCGACAAACTCGTCGACGACGTGATGAAGCTCCGTGAGCACGGGCGGGAAGTGCTCTTCGTCTCATCCGGTGCCATCGGTGCCGGGAAGGGCCGGGTCGGGTATCCGAACGATACCATCGAGGAATCCCAAGCCCTGTCGACCGTCGGCCAATCCCACCTCATGCGTCGGTACACGGAGAGTTTCGAACGCTACGACCAGAAGATCGCCCAGATTTTGGTCACGCAGAACGACCTCGATAGCGCGGAACGGTTCACCAACTTCAAGAACACCATCGAAACGCTGCTGGAGTGGGGTATCGTCCCGATAATCAACGAGAACGACGCGGTGGCGACCGAGGAGATTCGAATCGGCGACAACGACATGCTCTCGTCGTCGGTGGCGGTCGGCGTGGACGCGGACCTGCTCGTCACGCTCACCGACGTCGGCGGCGTCTACACCAGCAACCCGAAGGAGAATCCCGCGGCAGAGCGCATCGAAGCGGTGGGTCACAACTACGGGGACGTACAGGAGATGGTCGACGAAAGCGCGACCGCCAAGTTCGGCGGCATCCAAACGAAGGTTGCGGGCGCACACTCGGTGAGCGAGCGTGGTATTCCGGCCATCATCGCGCGGTCCACGAAGGAGGACGTCGTAGACCGAATCGTAGACGGAAACGCGGTCGGAACGATATTCATTCCGGAAGACGGAGCCAACGATGACTGAAAAATCGACGGAAACGAAAGTGGCAGAGGCGGAGAGTGCCGCGCTGAAACTCGCGCAACTGTCGGACGACGAGCGGTCGGCGGCGCTGAACGCGATTGCCGATGCGATTATCGAGCGAAGCGACGAGATACTCGAAGCCAACGAACGGGACGTTAGCGAGGCGGAAGAACTCCTCGCGGCGGGGGAGTACAGTCAGGCCCTCGTGGACCGACTCGAACTCTCGCCGTCGAAGCTCGATAGCATCGCCGAGATGGTTCGGAGCGTCGCCGCCCAGGACGACCCGCTAGGGGAGACCCAAACGGCGCGCGAACTCGACGAGGACTTGGAGCTGTACAAGTGCACCGTTCCCATCGGCGTCATCGGAACCATCTTCGAATCGCGCCCCGACGCGCTCGTCCAAATCGCCGCCCTCGGCCTCAAGTCGGGGAACGCGGTGATACTGAAGGGCGGCAGCGAGGCGAGCCATTCGAACAGGGTGCTCTTCGAAATCATTCGGGAGGCGACGTCCGAGATGCCCGACGGGTGGTCTCAGCTCATCGAGGCGCGCGCGGACGTCGATGCGCTGCTCGACATGGACGACGCCATCGACCTCCTCATGCCGCGGGGCAGTTCGGCGTTCGTCGAATACATACAGGACAACACGAGTATCGCCGTCCTCGGCCACACGGAGGGCATCTGTCACGTCTACGTGGACGACGCGGCGGACCTCTCGATGGCGGCGGACATCGCGTACGACGCGAAGGTGCAGTATCCCGCCGTCTGTAACGCGGTGGAAACCCTACTCGTCCACGAGAGCGTGGCTGCGGAGTTCCTGCCGAAAATCGCCGAGCGGTACGTGGACGCGAACGTCGAGATGCGAGGCGACGAGGCGTCCCGTGCAATCGTCGATATGGAACAGGCGGAATCGGACGACTGGGCGACGGAGTACGGCGATTTGGTCGTCGCCGTCAAAGTCGTGGATTCGCTCGGCGAGGCCATCGACCACATCACCACGTACGGGTCGAAACACACGGAGTCGATAGTGACCGAGGACGCGGAGCGTGCGAGCCGGTTCATGCGCAGTCTCGATTCGGCGAGCGTGTTCCACAACGCTTCGACTCGGTTCAGCGACGGCTACCGGTTCGGACTCGGGGCCGAAGTCGGAATCAGTACCGGAAAGATACACGCGAGGGGACCGGTCGGCCTCGAAGGCCTGACGACCTACCAGTACTACCTCGAAGGCGACGGACAGGTCGTCGGAACCTACGCCGGCGCGGACGCCAAGTCGTTCACGCACGAGGATTTCGACGGGTCGTGGACTCCGGGGTCGCTATCCGATCGATAGCGAACCGATAGCGCCGGAATCGGAGTCGAAACGGTGATTTTTCGGGCTCTCGCTCACTGAAGCCGCATTTGTGCGGCGCGCTCGGCGCGACATCGGCATTTCGTCGCCGATGACTCTCGCGTCGGAGCGGCCGACCCTCCCCACTCTCGTCCCCGACTGTTCTCTATTTCTACAAATCTTTATACTGATAGCTGTCCTATCTATAGTTGGAGAGGCGAGGGGCGCTCACCGGGGGTACCGACGAACGACTGGTCGTCGGGTGGTAAGACGACCGCTATGAATCCGGCCGTTGCGTACGGTGCTTCCGTGAGGTCCCATCGACTTTCGTATTCCGTCGCGCGATTCCGCGACGAATTTCACGCGTTCCTACTCGGTAGGGGGGTGACACAAATGACGAATGAAAAACAAGATGTGGTGTCGGAGTACGACCGTGGCTACGACGAGGGGTACGAACGGGCATCGCGCCGAACTCGGCGGTCGAAGCGCCGTGGAACGCTGTCCATCGTCATCGGAGCGATTGGCGCTCTCTTGCTGGCGATACTGGTGGTACTGGCGCTCTTCCTGGGGGGAATTTGGCTCGGCTCGCTCGTCGCCGACCAGCCAGCGAACGCACCGATCACGCCCGTGGTTCCGGCGGGAACGGGAGTCACCGGCGACGTGACGGTGGTAGAAGGAGACACGACGGTGACGGTTGCTGGGACCGGGGTCGCGAACGTGCCGATACCCGGCAGTGGGCACATCGCTATCATCGTCGAACCGACGACGATAACGGTCCCGACGAACGGTGACGTGTCGTTGATTTCGATCCGAACGGGCGGCGTTTCCGTTCGCTGGTAACCTCTGCCCCGATTGTCGAACGACTCAAGAGGGGTAAGCGGTGTACCGTAGGTTGGTCGTCCGGTCGGCACGCATCATCTCGGATGGGGGCCGGTTCTCGGAATCGTTGATCCCTTCATCTCGGACATCCAGTCCGGGTACTCCTTGCGTTCGGTTCCGTCGTATTCCGGGTCGCCGGACATCGCTTTGATGGCGCGGGCGTCGTCGAGATTCCAGACGGCACCGTCTTCGTGAAAGAGGCCGTTCACCACGCCTTGGCGACGGAAGTGGAGTTCCGAGGCCGGCCGTAGCATGAGCGACCAGAAGAAGTTCCCGACGTTCGCTTCGTGAATGAGCGGGGCGAGCGACGAGTAGTCCGGGTAACGTGCTTCGCCAGTCACGTCCGCGAAGAACCCTTCTCCCGGTCGCACCCGCTGCCATTCGGAGAGCCACACTTGCTTACCCTGTCTGGATTTCGTGAGCGCCGCCTGTTCGAGCACTCGCCGAAACAGCGCTGGGGTCTGTGCGAAATTGTAATGGAATTGGAGAATGTCTAACCCCCAGTCGAGATAGTCGGTGTTGTTCGCGAGGCTCGTCGACCCCATGGTGAGCGGAATCGAACCTCGATAGTGCGTCATCATCTTCGCCATTCCCTCGACGAACTTCCGAGACGACCGCTTCCACCCCGGTTCGTTCGAGAGTTCGATGGCGAGCAACCGTTCGTCGTCTCGGTACTTTGTCATGAACCAGTAGATGAAGTCGCGCGGATTCCCCCAGAGTTCCTTGTCCAACATCGTTCTCGTCGATGGGGAAAACGTTTGGACGCCTGTGAGAAGGCCCGTGTCGTACAGATTCTCGAGGGTCGGCTCTTCGCCGATACTGTCGAACAGGCCGAGGAGGACTTCGATGCCGTACGAGTCGGCGGTTTCGAGAAAGTGTTCCAATCGCTCTTCGTGTGCCGTACGGTCTTCGAGCCAGAACTCGTAGCTCAACCACGTTCTGATGGCGTTCAGGTTCAGGCTGGCGGCGTACCCGAGGTCGCGCTCGATAACCGCGGGGTCGTACTCGTGCCACATCTGGTACCGGTTGAACGCCCGCGTCGGGATGTAGATGGCCCCGCGGACGTTCACCGGGTCCCGATTCGATGCCAGTTCGCGCGACGAAGCGTTTACACCCTGTGTGCGACCCGTTTCATCGGCCGACGAGACGGACCACGCGTTACAGCCAGCGAATCCGATGGAAGCGGAGGTTGCACCCACTTGGAGGAAACGACGGCGGGAAATCCGGGAATCCATTCGTAGAAGGTCGATTGTCGAGTCGTATGATAAAGACTGTGCCCGATGGTTATGATTTTATACATCGCTGAGTTGTGTTCCTCCACGTCCACGTGATAGGAGGTCGAGTAAACGTGGACGCGTACGACGCGAGTCACGTATGCGGACGAATCCGAACGACCAGCACGCCCGTATTTTCGTACGAGATTTCGTATTGATCACTTCGTTCGAGCGAACGACGCATACGGCTCGATTGTACGGTGGAAATACCCCGTACCGTGTACTGCCCTTTCGGGATATAGAGGTACGCCGGGTGACGGCCGCTCGAACGGAGCGCATCGGTCAGACAGCGAGCCGTGTCGCAATCCGAGAGACTCCGATAGGCGTCCATCTGCCGTTGATACGCCGCGGGCGTCTTCCATTCGACGCCCCACGGACCGACGAGAATCGTTCGGTCGGTGAAGTACGGGAACCACTCCGCGGCGTCACCGATGACCACGAACTCCGCATCGGATGGCGTCTCCGACTGTACCCACGACATCGCCGACGTGTCCTCGCCGTCGATAAACGACGGCATCGGGTCGTGATTCGTGACCGACTGATTCGCGACGAACATCCCACCGAGACTAACGAACAAGCAGAGGACGACCGCGGTAACGGCGATCTGCGACGTGGCAGTCCGTTCCGACCGGAAGAGACGAGCGTGAATAGCTGGCATCACGTCGGTCACCCCGAGCGTGAGAATCATGACGCCCGGTATGAATGCGAACCGTATCTCGTCCATCAGAAAGACGGAAACGCCGAACCAGAGGGGAAGGAAGTACTGTTTCCTCCGAACGAGGTAGTAGATGCCGAAGGTGAGAAGCACGTACCAGACCAAAATAACGGGGAAACCGGCGAACGGGTCGCCAAGCCGGTCGAGAAATACCATCACGCCCGCTCCGAGTCCACCGTGCGTCCCTGCCGCCGATGTGAACACGTCGATGCCGTGAGTCGAGGCCACCCGAACGAGCCACGGGCTTGCGATTAGCAGTCCACCTCCGGCGACGACGAGTCCCCGCCCGAACCCGTCGAGCGACCGGTCCTCTCGGAGGAAAAAGAGGACGTAACTGGCCGCGAAAAACATCGAATACGTCGGATGAGTAAGCACCATCAGTCCGAACAGGACGGTGCCGACGACGAGTGAACGGCGGGTCCGATAGCGAAACAGCCGGATACCGACGTACAACCCGGACAGGAGGACGAAAAACGCGGGTGCTCGAACGATTCCCCCGGCGGATAGATGCCACTGGAGAAGCATCGGCGTGACGGCAGCGATGATCGCCGCAACACCCGCCCGCTCGGACGACGGGAGGAACTCGCGGGCGAGATAGAAGTACGGAACGAAGGCGATGGACGTCACCATCGCCGGTAGCACGCGCGAGATCTGGAACGGACTCACGCCGAGGTCGAGGAGGATGGCGTTGACGTAGAACGTGAGGGGAGGATACGCGAACGGAATCCCACTTCGCGTATAGCCCATCACCCGGTCGGGAAATGCGTAGTTCCCGCTCACGATGGTTTCGGATGTTTTGAGGAAGAGTCCGGCACCGTACGCCGGATAGCGATGCGTCAGGAGATAGGCGGTGCTGACGAAGACGGCAGTCGTGAGGACGAGGACGACTTTTCGGTTCCCCCTGAACAGGGTAGTCGCAAAGAGTTCGTACGACTTTCCGAGGATGTATTCTATACTTCCCGTCCGTTCATCATCGTCGCTTTCGATATGGCTCATTGAAGAAGCGGGTTAGTGTATCGGAGAGGGCTACCGAACGGTATATGAATTGTGGCCACTCACCGGAGGAGCGACACCCGGCGAGTATTTTTACGGCAGGAGCGAGAACGGCGGGTCTGTGACCAAGACAATCGTCGTCACCGGCGGAAACGGCCGGGTCGGGCGTGGCGTGCTGGCGTACCTGAACGAGGAGGGATATCGAACCGTGAACCTCTCGCGTGGCAAGCGCGACGAGAACCACTCGGACGTCTATCTGCGGACCGACTTAGTGGATGCGGGGGAGGTCTACAGTTCGCTCGGGAAGAGTGACGCCGATGCGGTCGTGCACTTGGGCACGATTCCGACACCGGACGAAACGCCCGGATACCGAACCTACGAGAGTAACGCCATGTCCAGCTATCACGTTCTCGAGGCCGCGGGTGCGTTGGGAATCGAGACGGTGGTACTGGCATCGAGTTTCAGTGCTATCGGAGGCGGATTCGAGCCCGAGGGAATCACCGTCGATTATCTTCCGCTGGACGAACACCACCGCCTGACGCCATCGAACCCCTACGGATTGGGAAAACAGACGGCCGAAATCGCGGCCGACGGGTTCGCCCGTCGCGTCGATGACCGACCTCGGACGATTATCTCCCTGCGGTTCCCGTGGGTGGTCGACGATAGTCTCGCCCGCGAGACTATCGTCGAGGCCGACCGAACTCTCGACGGAATGCGAAACTCCGACAACTTTCACACCCAGCGAAACACGCTGTTCACGTACGTTCACATGTCGGATGCGGTCCAACTCGTCCGTCTGGCCGTCGAGGCGAGCGTTCGAGGCCACGAACGCGTCTGGGTGTCTGCGCCCGATACCAGCGCCGAGACGCCCACTCGTGAACTCATCGAGGACGTTTTCCCCGACGTCGAGGTTCGTGATGCACTCGGCGATGACGACTACTCGTCGCTGGTCGATACCGGGAAGGCAGACGACCTGTTCGGCTGGGAACCCGAATGGAGTTGGCGACAAATCGAGTGATGCGGGTGTGAACATCTACTCTTTGCCGTCCGTTCCGACTGTACTCTCCAGTTGACCTCCGAAGGGTGACAACAACGCCCCCGCGAGAGCGAACGCCATCGACGCAAAACGAACCGCGGCGTCCGTCTTGGAGCGATTCGTGCCGAGCTACCGAGTTCTCTACTCACGAAGCATAGTCGCCGTTGCTTACTCCTCCTCGCTCAGGTCCCGAACCGTCAGTACCGGCGTCGTGGCTCGTCCCAGAACCGTTTCGGCGACGCTCCCCATCACGAACCGGTCGATGCCGGAGCGGCCGTGCGTCCCGAGGACTACGAGGTCGATATCGCGGTCGTCCGCGTAGTCGAGAATTCGGTCCGCGGGGTGACCGTGAAGAACGTCACTGGTAGTCGCAACGCCGGTGTTCGAAATCCGAGCGACCACATCCGTGCACGCCTGCTCAGCTTGCTGGGCCATGAGTTCACGTCCCGACCCCTCGCGCATCAGTCGTGAATCGACGACCGAGACGACGTGTACGGTCGCATCGTACGCGGCGGCAAGCTCGCTGCAGTGGGAAATCGCCCGACGTGACCCTCGCGTTCCGTCGGTTGCGAGGAGGACATCCGTATACTCCGTCGCCGGAGCGGTTTCGACCGCTCGAACCGTCAGTACCGGTACCTTCGAAAGACGGACCACCTTCTTCGCGGTACTCCCAACGAGCCGGGCCTTGGAGCTTCCGGCACCCTCGGTTCCCATCGCTACGAGGTCGATGTCGTGCGCGTCGGTGTATTCTATGATCGACAGGAACGGGAGGCCCGTCGCAACCGTTTCCGTCACGTCGAGACCACGTTCGCGCGCCCGCTCTGCGACCGAAGCGGTCGCGTCCCGCCCCTCTTCGTTCAGCTTGGCTTCGAGCGGTTCGACCCGCTGTTCGGCCCGTGACCCGGAGAGATACGGCAAATCGACGACGTACAGCGCATGTACCGTCGCGTCGCACGCGGCGGCGAGCTGGATGCCGTGTGTGATCGCTGGCTTCGTCCCGTCTTTGCCATCTGTTGGAATGAGAATCGAGTCGTACATCGAACCCCCACGAAGCGTTCGTCTCGAAGCGACTTCAATCGCGTTCCCGATTCCGTGGGTGTACTCTCCGGTGAGTGCACTCCCTTCAAAAACGAGCTCCGTCGCGTCGTGGCTCACGAACTCCGTTTCACCACGACGACCGGAACGTCGACCGTTCGGAGCAGGGTCGAGGTGACGCTCCCCAGAAACTGTCGTCCGACGTTCGACCGGCCGTGGGACGCCATGACGACGAGTTCGATGTCGTTTTCCTCGACGTATTCCTGGATGCCCGCGGCGGCACCCTCGAAGGACGTCGTGCGTTCGACGGCGGTTTCCACCGGTCTCGAAACGCCTTCTTCGACCTCACTTGCGACCTCGTCCACCGCGGTTTGTCCCCTCTCGCCGAGTCGTTCGATAAATTCGGTTTCCAGGCCGCCCGCGTCGAACGCTCCCCCGGCCACCTGTAGGTCCACGACGTTCAGGACGTGAACGGCCGAATCGTACCTCCGAGCGATTTCGATTCCGTGCGGGACCGCGGCGTCGGCGTTTTCGCTCCCGTCCGTCGGGATGAGGAGGCGTGCGTAGTCGGTCGCTTTTGCCGTCTGCTTCACATCCTTGGGGACGACGAACACGGGCATTGTACTTCGATGGAGGAGTTGCTCGGTGACGCCGCCGAGGAGTTGTTTTTCTACCCCAGTCATCCCCTGGCGACCGACGACGAGGAGGTCCGCGTCCCGTTCGGCGGCGAACTCGCTGATTTGGACGGCGGGCTTGCCCTCCCGAAGCGCCGTCGTCACCGACTGCCCGTGTTCCGAAGCGGTGTCCTCGATGTCCCCGAGAATTCGCTCCCCGCGCTCTCGAAGCCGTTCCGCTTCGTCGGCGCTCGTCGTGAGCCCGAGCGCTTTCCGTTCGACGACGTGGAGGACGTCAACGGTCGCGTCGAACTCCCCCGCGAATGCGAGACCGCGCCGCGCCGCCCGGTCCGCCTCGTCGCTTCCATCGACGGCGATCACGATGTGAGAGTACATTGTCCTACGGTGAGATTCGCTGTCCTCCCCCTTCACCGTTTGCCGGTGTGCCGTCGCCCGCGTCCATCGTCGGCGGTCATCGGTCGGCTGTTTTCCGTTCGCCGATTTCCCGCTCGACGCGCACCTCTCGCCGGTCGAGCGCCGCGAGCACGTGGGGGACGTCACGGTCGCCAACGACGTCGAACGCGGTGAGTTGTGGACGGAACGGGGCCTCCCGACGGGTCGCCAACTCGAAGAAACTGGGACCGAGCGACCGGAGCGTGACCCGGTCCACGTTCCGGGCGATGCCCGCGGCGTACAGGGCGTGATACGCGCCGATTCCCTCGCCGACGAACGAGACGCGCTCGGCGTCGGTTTCCGAGCGGAGGAACGACCCGGCGCGGAACACGTCGAAGACGCGCATTTCGAGGAGCGACGACCCCAATAGCAACGCGTCGTTCGCCAGTTTGAATTCGGTGCCGTACATGCCGTCGTGGTGGTCGGCCCAGTTCGGCACCGGGATATTTCGGTTCCGCACCGCGCCGACGCCGCGCGGGTCGAAGACGAACGCCGCCCCGTGCTCGCGCGCGAGCGACGCGACGTCTTCGCTCCGCTCCGGGAGTTCGTCCGTCCCGCGTTCGTACAGGACCACGGCGGGGGATTCGGCGGCCGATTCGGGGTCCGTGACCAACACGCCCGTACAAACGATGTCCGGGTCCCGTTCGGTTTTGAACCAGACGCGTTCGACCCGCACCCCGTCCGATTCGGTTCGACTGATGAAGCGCGGGAACAGTTCACAGCTCTCCCGGTCGGCGACGAACGTCTCGGTGAGCGTCCGTCGCAATCGCTCGGCGTACCCGCAGTCGGAATCGACGGTAGGTTTCGTCCCCGCATCCGGATACGTCTTCGTGACGTACTCCCGGATGAGGTCGTCTATCGTCCGTTCGTTCGCGTACGCGTCGCGGACGCTCCCACGAGATGTACAGTGGAGTTCGGCTTCGTCGAGGGTCGGTAGCTCGTCGTGTGGTTCGTACTCGGTGTCGCCGAGTCGTTCACATAGCCACTCGAACACCTCGTCTCCGAGTTCGTACACGGAACAGTGTCCGGTATCGCTGACGACGAGGTTCACCCGTTCCCCGGCGTCGTAGATATCGTAGAGACGCCGGACGGAGGCGATCGTCTCGTGGACGCCTTCGATAGGAAAGTACCGGTCGGACGCCGCCGCGCCGATGCAGACCGGCCGGGGTGCCATCGCGGCCACGAGGTCGGCGTCGTCGATTCCCTCGGCGACGCTGCCGGTAATCGCCTGTTCGGCGTGGGTTCGTCCCCCCGTTTTCAGCCGCTCGTAGCGGTGCGAAATCGAACAGCAGGGGACGGCGACGTCGATTCGCTCGTCCAGAAGCGAGAGGTACAAGGTCTGTATGCCTCCGCCAGAGGTGCCCGCGACGCCGAGTCGGTCGTCGTCCACGTCGTCGCGACTGTGGAGGTAATCGAGCGCACATCGGTCGTCGTTTATCATGTATCGCGCGAGGTTCGCCCCCGCGTAGAAGCACTTCTGGCCCGCGTAGCTGTGGGGAAACGTCCCGCCGCCGCCGCTCACGGCCGTTCCCTCTATCTCCACGTCGCGGTACTGCTTGCGTTCCCCCTGTCCTATCGGGTCGATGATGAGGACGACGAACCCGTGTAGCGCCAGTTCGATACACGCCTTCTGGTTCAACGGGTCGGATTTCGGCGGCTCGGCGTGGCCGCAGAGAAAGAGAATTCCCGGATGCGGCCCGTCGCCGTCGGGGACGTAACAGTTCGCGGTCACGTGGAAGTCGGGACGACTTTTGAAGGTGAGCAGTTCGACCGAGTACCCGTCTCCCCGACGGCGGCCGGTCGTCTCGACCGACAGGTCGTCGGGTCGCTCTGGGACGCCGCCGATACGCGAACGGAGCGTCGAGCGCACGCGCTCGCGGTGTGCTTCGAAGTCCTCTCGTGAATCGACGGCGGCCGTTCGGCCCCGTCCCTTCGAGCGGAGGTCGTCCGCACGCTGCAGTAAATACCGGGAGAGCTGGTTTTCGACGTCGAAATACCCGTCCACGGCGTCGCCGAATCCGTCCATACTACCCGTCGGTAATCAGTCAGTACACAATAAGGATTTCCCGTCCGCCCGTCATCGGCGTGTTCGAGAACTAGTTCGGGGGTGCGGAGTACGAAATCGTGACCGAGAGTCCGTCGGTGGCGTTGACCGACATCATCACGTCGGAGACGCGCGTGTAGTATTCGCTAGTGTGTTTCCCGGTCCGTCGAATACTGATGGTTTCCTCCAGCAGTCCGGCGTCGGTGAGGCAGTCGAGTTTCCGATACGTGGACGAGAGGGGGATGTCACAGAGTTCGGAAATTTCCTTCGTCGACAGAACCTCCTCGCCGGTCACGTCGAGGATGGCACGGCAGTCGGCGTCGTTTATCGTATCGAGAATCGCCTGTACCTCGGCGGCATCGGTGACGACCGTCGAATCGGTTGCGTATCCCTGTCGTACCTGCGTTCCGACCGCCGCCATAGATGATTGGCTCATATACTATTGGATGGCCGCTATCGAAACCAGTCTGCACCACTCATATCGGGGGTAGTTTATATACTCCTGCCGAATATCGGTGCGAGACGGTTCGAGAAGCGAACCGAACGGCACACCGTGTCACAGCACGTCTTCGAAAATCTTCGACTGTGCCGCGACCAGATGTTCGGTAAACGTCGATTGGGTGATACCGAGTTCCGCCGCGATTTCCGTCGCGTTCGCCCGTTTCGGTCGCTCGAAATACCCCTTCTCGTAGGCGGCTTGTAACACCTCCAGCTGTCTGTCCGTGAGTTTCCCTCGGTTTACGAACACCCGCTCTTCCGGCGTTCCTTCCAGCGGCGGTTGGAGTAACTGCTGCACGTCGACCGACGTGTACCGCTCCCGGAACTCCGCCATCACGTCCTGTAGCTGGCGGAAATCCTCCGCGTGGAACACGAGCGTCAGTACACCCTCCGCTGCGGTGTATCGGTGGACGGGACAGCCGAACTGACCGAGACACTCGCACGGACAGCACACGTCTCCATCGTGCGCGATTCGATACAGGTTCGATGACCCGTACGAGAACACTGGCTCCCTGTCTACGTCGTCCGGGAGGTCGTCCACAGCGGCGAAAAACTCGGTGACGCTCCCCGTCGAATTCGGTAGGGCGACGCTCGACGAGACGTGATTGATAGTCGTGTCCGCTGTCTCCGAGAACTGGGCGAGCGGACACTCACCCGGAGAATCGAATTTCACCGTCGCTCGTATCCCGGACGCCATCGTACCACTCCTGTCTTTCCCTCCGCGCACCTTTAGCGTACTGGTGGTGACGCACGCAGGAACCCCTGCCGTCCGTCGGCGTGGCGGTTCGACGGGTGTGTTCTCACGCCCTTGGAAATAGAGGACGTCATTTATCCCCAAACGACGTACTACAAACTAACGATGAGCAGGACCGAGAACTACACCTTCGTCTGTCCGGAGTGCGCTAGGTCAACCACGGTCGACTCCGCTATGAAGGACGCCCTTCTCGACCACGGATGCGCGGTCTGTGGGAGCGTCGTCTCGTCCGACGTGTTCACGCCCGTCTGAGCCGTTGGCCAGCACGTACCGATTGTGGTAGGGGTGGCCTATCGCAGTGGGAATAGTTTAAGGCAGAACGCGCGGTCGGTAAACGTACTGACCATGACACTCGCCCACGAAACTGAGATGACGGAGTCGGAAATCGACGATTTCCTCGGTGAGCACGAGACTGGCGTCTTATCTCTCGCTCAGGGCGAACAGCCGTATTCGATTCCCATCTCGTATGGGTACGACGCCAGTGAACGGACGTTCTTCATGCGACTCGTTTCGACGCCAGAGAGCGAGAAGCGACGCTTCCTCGCGTCCTCACCGCATGCCCGCCTCGTCGTGTACGATGAGACGGGCGACAAAACGACGTACAGAAGCGCCGTCGCCGTCGGACTGCTCGAAGAGATTCCCCCCGAAGAACTGACCGTCGAACACATCGAACAGTACGGTGCGGCAAAGCGTCCCCTCTTCGAAATCTGGGGCAAGTCGAAACAGAACCTCGACATCCAACTCTACGAATTCGAACCGACCACGTTGAGCGGCCGTCGAACGGAAATCGACCGCGAAGAGAACGAATAACGACCGTCGGGACCGAGAGCGTCGAAAAGACGAGCGAACGGTCGGGTTCCTAACACGGAGCGAAATTGTCCGGACTGACGGTCGCCCCACACACGGGACACCCGTGCGTGAGGGTCGCCTCGCGCATCGGCCCGTTGATTTCGATCTGTTGCCCACACTCCGAGCAGGTGAATTCGTATTCGTTCATTGGGTATCGGTTCCTTCGTTGTGGAGACAGTTGCTAGTGATGCAATGTATCCGCCCTTATATAGATAGTTGCTAGCGCCGGAGTAATGAGTTTCCCCTCGACATATGGGGGAGTTTAAACGGGGAGGGGGCGACCGACTTTGCGGCGCATGATACACTCTATTCCACTATATGAATATCGAGTGTCATTCAGAGATATGTGGGAAGGAATATCCATTTACACATACTAGTCAGAATTAAGTATATTTTATGGTGAGGGGCACTTAACGGGTCAATTGAGCGGTGATAAACTCGTTTAGAAATCATTGTCTGACTACCTTTCCAGACATCTATATTATTATTGGGTGAATTTTAGAACGAACGAAGATCCGTCAGTTTATTTTTCCCGTACCCAATCGTGTTGGTTCTAACCCGGCAACTCTCAGCGCCCCTCCGAGTACCCGGCTGCGCTCCGCGGCGGCTGTATCCGTCGCGTTCCCTTCCCAGTAGAAGCCGCCGTGCTCGCGGTCGAGACAGCGGGGTACCAGAAATCGAGAACGGTACCGGTCATGATTCGTCGCAACTCGGGTAGAGATGCCTCTGCCAACGAGGTAAACTACCCGCTCGTACGAGAGGTAGCTCTCGATGAAAGTATATAAATCCTTCCCGTCGCTCGGGCGATTCCGACGCTCGAAGCGATTGCCGATAATCACAGTCTACCGCGTCGTGTTTCCGTGGTTCGCTTGCGACCGAACTGGTGACCTACACGGCGGCAAAAGTCATTTGAATGGCAAGCAACAGTCGAATCCCGTTTTCGGCTTCAGTTACGGAACTACTCCATCCAGTCGAGGTACGTCGTGTTGACCTCGATGACGCCCGCGACGTTCCGAATCTCCTGTGGGATGTCCTCGGAGAAGGTCTCGTCGTCGATTCGGTCCACGGGACCGCTGACGCTGATCGCGCCGAGGAGCTCGTCCATCTCGGTCACCAGCGCGGTTGCGACGCAGCGGACCCCCTCGAACTGCTCTTCGTCGTCGAAGGCGATGCCACGGGACCGGATATCGTCTATTTCTGCGCGGAGCGAGGATTCATCGACGATAGTGTTGTCCGTGTGTCTGGGTAATGCTCCCCATTCGAGGGCGTCGTCGATACGCTCGTCGTCCATCGCCGCGAGCATCGCCTTTCCGGCGGCCGTGCTATGGAGGTCCTCTTGGGTCCCGAGGTGGGTTCGTATCCCCGAGCGGTCGTGATGAGTGGACTGGTAGAGCGTGACTCCGTAACCGCCCCGTTCGACGACCAGACGGGCCGTTTCGTCCGTCGTCTTCGCGAGTCTATCGACCCCTTCCTTGCCGATTTGAAAGACCTTCTCCCGCTCGCGCACTTCCCCGCCATACGTCAGGGGCCGAAGACCGAGTTGATACTTCCCGTTGCATCGCTCGACGAAATCGTGTTCGAGGAGCGTCGCGAGGTAGTGGTGTATCGACCCCTTCGAGAGTCCCACGTCGTCGCTCAGTTCGGTAACGCCCATCGGCTCGTTCGCTTCCAGCGCCTCCAGAATCCGAAACGCGTTCCCCACCGATTTGATGGTCTTGCTCCCGTGACCGTTTCGCGCCATGACCTTACCTGTATCCCGTCGATATATGAATGTATCCCTCAATTTGATGGTGTCAAACACCGTCCGTCACTCCGTCCGTCACTCGTTGTCGGCGTAGATGCGCTCGACGAGGCGTTGGACGGCGAGCGCTTGCTCGACCGTGTTGATGTCCGGTGTGTCGTTCGCCGCAACGGCGTCGAGGAACGCCCGTATCTGCTCCCGGTACGGGTTGTTCCGGTTCGCGGTGACGGACGTGTCGAGGTAGTGGTCCACACCCCCGCTCCGGGTCTCGAAGAATTCGAGCGTCTGGTCCACCTCGCCGTCCGTGTTGGGGATGTCCGTGATGTCCAAGAGCGCCCCGGCCTCCGTGCCGTGGATTTGATACGCGTGTACGGAATCGGCGTTGACCGCCCACGCGGTTTCCATCGTCGCCGTCCTGTCGCCTTCGAACTCCAGGAACGCCGACGCCGAATCTTCCACGTCGAACATGTTTGCGTCGTCGTCCTCGCCCCACATGTCGAGGTACGCGTAGGACTCCTGATTGCCGAAATCTCGTCGCGTGGTCGAAGCGACGTCGGCCACGGTCGGTTCGTCGAGGAAGTAAAAGAGCAGGTCTATCACGTGGATACCGATATCGATGAGCGCGCCGCCGCCCGCCAGTTCCTTCGAGGTGTACCACGACCCGCGGCCGGGGACGCCGCGGCGGCGCATGTACGCCGACTGAACGTGCGTTATCTCCCCGAAAAATCCCCTGTCGATGTACCATTTGAGTATCTTGCAGACGTTCAGAAATCGGCTCTGAAAGCCGACCATGCAGGTTTGGCCCGTCTCGGCCGCGGTGTCAGCGATGCGTTCCGCGGACGCCAACGTGTGGGCTAACGGTTTCTCCATGAACACGTCGATACCCCGCTTCATCGCGGCCGTCGCGACCGGTTCGTGGAACTTGTTCGGCGTGGTGATGACGACGGCGTTCAGGTCCTCCTCGAACAGTTCGGTCGGACTCTCGAAGTGGGCACTCCCGAACCGCCGCTCGAACCGATTTCGAGCGTCCGGACTCGCGTCCGAACCGTACACTCGCTGGTCGAAATCGACGAGCGTCTGTGCACGGTTCAACCCGTGCGTTCCGAGACCGACGACCCCGACGTCGAGCGTTTGGTCGTTACGCATGCCCATGGCTCTGGCGGCAACGATATTCAGTTTTCCCTGTCGCCTCCGCCGAGACCGACCGCTATCCGACGGCCGACCCGACGGTGTGCGTTTCGATACGATTTCCGAGAAAGCAACTGTTTTCACCCGCCCGTTCGAGTGGTACGAGTATGGCACGACCAGCCGTGCAATTGTACTCGCTCCGTACCGTAGACGAACCCCTCGCGAAACTGATTACCCGTGCGGGGGACGCCGGATTCGAGGGCGTCGAATTCGCGAACCGAATCACCGACACCGACGCCGACGCCGTGAAAGCGGCGCTCGACGACGGCGGAATCGAATCCGTCGCCGCGCACGTCGGTATCGACGAACTGGAGGACGACCTCGACGAGACGGTCTCGTTCTATCGCTCGTTCGGCTGTGACCGGCTCGTCGTTCCGTGGCTCGACCCGGAGCACTTCGAGAGCGAAGCGGCCATCGACGAAACCGCGGAGCGACTCACGTCGCTCGCGCGGGCGGTCGCGGAACACGACGTCGAACTGGGCTACCACAACCACGACCACGAGTTCGAGACGGTCGGAGGCCGCCCCGCGTTCGAACGGTTCGCGGAGGCGTCCGGGGACGCGCTCGAACTCGAAGTTGACCTCGGCTGGGCGACGGCGGCGGGCGCGGACCCGACGGCGTTCCTCGAACGCTGGAGCGACAGGATTCCGCTCGTTCACGTCTCCGACGCCGACGAGACGCGCTCGCCGACGGAGGTCGGGGACGGCGTGCTGGACGTCCCGGCCTGTGCGAGCGCCGTCCGCGATGCCGGTGTCGAGTGGGCGATTTACGAACACGACGAACCCGAAGCTCCGTTGGAATCGCTCTCCCACGGAGGCGGCGTTTTGGGACGGTTCTAACGACCGGCGAAAAAGGCCCCGAATTCACGTTTTCCCGTTGCTCCGGTTCCCGACCGCATCGTTCACTCCATCGTGATCGTGACGAGTCCGCCGAAGTTGAGTATCACTTGCTGTGCGAAATCGCCGAAGAGCGCCTTTCCCGTCGGAGAGCGCCCCGTTCCGACGACGAAGGCGTGGTCGCAGTCGTATTTCTCACCCGCCTCAACGACGCGGGACCCGCGTTCCTTGTCCCCGACGACGGCGGCGACGGTCGTGAACTCGACGCCCATCCCGTCGAGGACACCGGCGGCGAACGCCGCGGCGTCGTCGGCCGCCGCCTCCGTGACGGCACCGGTGTCGTAGCTCACGTTCTCGACTTTCCCGACCGATTCAAGCGTCTCGACGCCCTTTTCGTACTCCGATTCGTCGAGGAAGGTCAGTACCACGAGTTTCGCGTCGGCCGCGGCGGCCCACTGCCCGGCCTCACGGAGAAGTGTTTCGTGCGCTTCCGTCTCGTCGATGGCTATCACTCCACGTTTCATACCCACGGTAGGCGAATCGACCACTATAAAATAACGGGGTAGTGGCAACGAACGAATCCGGTGAGACGGAAAACGGGGCGCAACAGGGGAAACCACTATGATACCGCTCTCCCACTGAGTACATGTCTCAATGAGTGAGCACACCGTCGCGATAGTCGGGACTGGGCCAGACCCATCCAACCCGACCGTCAAAGGATTCGCTATGGGGTATCGACACGCGGAAGCGTACACGAACCACGACGACTGCCGCCTCGTCGGCTGTGCGGATATCGTCCCGGAGAACGCCGTAGCCTTCGCCGACGCGTTCGACATTCCGGACGACGGTATCTTCGAATCGTACGAGAAGATGCTCGACGCGCTGGAACCGGACATCGTAAGCGTCACCGTTCCACCCGCAATACACGCCGATATCGTCGTCGGCTGTGCTCGGCGCGACGTCGAAGCGATTCACTGCGAGAAACCGATGGCGACCGAATGGGCGGACGCCAGACGGATGGTACAGGAGTGTCACCGTCGAGATGTCCAACTGACGTTCAACCGACAGCGGCGCTTCGGCCGTCCGTTCACGGAGGCCAAACGGCTGCTCGATGCGGGAGAAATCGGCGAGCTTCGTCGTGTCGAAATCGGCTGGGGCGACTTCTACGACACCGGCGCGCACACCGTCGACCTCGCCGGAATGTTCAACGACGACCGACCGGCCGAGTGGGTCATCGCGGGGTTGGACTACCGGGACGAGGACGTTCGGTTCGGCGTGCATCAGGAGAACCAGATGTGGGCGCAGTGGCGCTACACGAACGGCGTGTACGGCATGGCTTCCACCGAACCCGAGGCGGAATTCGTCGGCGCGGCGCTCCTTCTCCGCGGAACGGAGGGCATCATCAGAATCGACGCGACCGACGGTCCGATGCTCGAACTCGAACGGGGCGGGACCAAAACGGAAATCGACGTCGGCGGCGAAACGATGCACCACACGGGAGCGGAGGAGGGACGATACGGCTCCGAGTTCCACGACCGTGCGGTCGCAGAAATCGTCGATTCGCTCGAAACGGGTGCGGAATCTACCATCAGCGGCCGCATCGGACTCAACACGACCGAGATACTGTTCGCGGGCTACGAATCGGTACGCCGTCGCGGACGGGTGGACTTACCTCTCGACATCGATGACAACCCGCTCACATCGATGGTGGATTCGGGTGCTATCGTCCCCGAACCAGCTCCCGAGGAAGCCGAACAGTAGACGGAGAACTGTCTTTTCGCGTCGTTCGACGCCGTTCGACTGGTTTTCCGGTGGCGGAATCGAAAACGGGTTGCGGAAACGGGTACAGCGCTCGAATCAGTCCATCTCGACGCCGCCGCTCGTCGAACCGGGGTCGGACTCGGGTTCCACGCCGTCGAGTGGCTCGCTGTTCCAGTACTCGTGTCGCTCGTCGGCCCGGAAACACGCCGCTTCCGACGATTCATCGACCGAAATCGGGTCGGGCGTCTCGCGCGTACAGACTTCCCGCGCCTTCGGACAGCGCGTGTGGAACCGACAGCCCGAGGGCGGGTTTATCGGGTCTGGAACGTCGATCTTCCGCATCGGGAAGTCGCTCGTGACGGACATGTTCATACCGAGGTTCGGCGTCGCCCAGCGGAGCACCTCGGTGTACGGGTGCTGTGGGTTCTGGATGAGTCGCTCGGCGGGACCGAGCTCTGCGAGCTTCCCGAGGTACATCACGCCGATTCTCCCCCCGCCGTGTTCGGTGAAGTAGCGGGCGTTCGAGAGGTCGTGCGAGATGAACACGTAGGACGTGTCGAACACGTCCTGCAGTTCGAGCATGAGGTCCATCATCTCGACGCGCAACGAGACGTCCAGCGCGCTGATGGCCTCGTCCGCCAGAATCACGTCCGGGTTCATCAACAGCGCGCGGCTGAGGACGACGCGCTGTTTCTCCCCGCCCGACAGTTGATGGGGGTAGCGCTCGGCGAAGTCCGGTGCCGGACTCATGCCAACTCTGTCGAGCAGCGAGTAGATTCGCTCCCGTCGCTCGCCGGTGCTGAGACCGGGACTGACCTGCCGGAGCGGTTCGGAGAGGATGGACACGATGCGACGGTTGGGATTCAGCGAACTCCCCGGGTCTTGGTGGATTATCTGTAGCGACCGGCGCACGTCGCTCCACGCGATGTCCGCGTCGCTGTTTCCGTCC
Source organism: Haladaptatus paucihalophilus DX253 (assembly GCF_000376445.1). Classification (NCBI taxonomy): domain Archaea; kingdom Methanobacteriati; phylum Methanobacteriota; class Halobacteria; order Halobacteriales; family Haladaptataceae; genus Haladaptatus; species Haladaptatus paucihalophilus. The sequence goes on from NZ_AQXI01000002.1 coordinate 484,794, forward strand.
CGGATATCCCAGATGTCGTGGCCCTTGTACTCGACGCTCCCGGCGGTCGGCCGTTGGAGTCCGATGGCCGTCTTGCCGAGCGTCGTCTTTCCGCACCCGGACTCGCCGACGAGCGAAATGACGTCGTTTTCCTCGATGTCGATGGTGACTCCATCGACGGCGCGGACAGTCTGTGCCTCCCCGTCGAAATCGAGGAGTCCGGGCTCGTTCTCGAAGTGGACCTCCACGTTCTTCAGTGAGAGGAGCGGCGCGTCGCTCACCGGTCCTCACCTCCCGGCCGTTCGGACGGATGTTCCAATAGGTCTTCGTAGTTCAACGCTATTTCCTCCCGTGCTTCCTCCCAGTGGAAACACGCGGCCGCGTGGTTCGGCGACGGCGTTTCGAACGCTGGGTCGTTTCGGACGCACTCGCTGGTTGCGAGCGGGCACCGCGGATGGTACGAACAGCCGTCCGGGACGTTGATGGGTGCAGGACTCTGGCCTTCGATGGGACGCATCTCCTCCAGCGGCGCGTTCAGACTCGGCGTCGAGTTCAGCAGCGCCCGCGTGTACGGATGTGCCGCGTCGTCGACTATCTCCTCGGCCGGTCCGACTTCCACGATGTCGAAGGCGTACATCACCGCGAGCCTGTCCGCCAGCGCGGCAACGAGCGGCAGGTCGTGGGTGATGAACACCATCGTCAGGTCGTACTTCTCCCGAAGCTCCTTCAGCAGGATGAGAATTGACTGTTGCATCAGCAGGTCGAGCGCGGCGGTCGGTTCGTCCATCACGAGGATATCGGGTTCCAGCACCAGCGACAGCGCGAGGAGCGCCCGCTGTTGCATGCCGCCGGAGAGTTCGTGTGGGTACGAAGCGAGGACGCGCTCGGGGTCGAGGTAGAGGTCCGAGAGGAGTTCTCGCGCCCGCTCCATTCCCGCCGTTCGGTCGGCGTCGTGCGCGTCCAACGTGTCGTGGAAGTGGTCACCGATGGACATCGTTGGATTGAACGAACTCATCGCACCCTGGAACACCATCGATATCTGCTCCCAGCGCATCGACCGTAGTCCTTCGTCGCTCTGTTCGAGGACGTCGATTTCCGTCCCCCCGTCCGGGCGGTAGACGACCCGTCCTTCGAGTATCCCGGGGTCGGGAATGGCATCGAGGATGGTCTCGGCGAACATCGATTTGCCGGACCCGCTCTCGCCCACGACGCCGACGATTTCGTTGCGCCCGATGTCGAGACTTACGTCGTTCAGGACGTACGACTCGCCGTCGTCGTAGGTGACCGACGCGTTCTGTATACTCAGTATCGGATCCGTTACCTCGGAGGAGTGAACGTTCGTTTGTTCGGATATCATTGTGACATCACCTCGGTGTTCTCGTCTGACTCTTCGAGCGACGACGATTCTCCCGCGAGACGGGTTCTGACGCGGGGGTTGAACACGCGGTCGAGACCCTGTGCGAGCAGGATGAGCGACAGCGCGATACCCATTATCATGACCATCGGCACGACCAGTTGGTACAGCGCGCTCGTCCCGACGAGGGCACCGGCCTGCTTGTACGCGTTGTTCAGCTGGATTCCCCAGTTCGGAACCGACGTCGGGAGGATTCCCAGATAGTAGAGACCGACCGACGTGAAGACGACGTACCGGGCCGCGTTGGCGAAGTTGACCAGCACGAACGGCATCAGGTTCGGGATGATGTCCTTGAACAGGATGCGCGGCGTGCTGACGCCCATCGTCCGCGAGGCCTCCACGTAGGACGCCTCGCGCAGGGTGAGCACTTGGGACCGGATGGACCGTCCCAACCCGGCCCAGTAGTTGACGGTGATGAGGATGCCGATGAGGACGGGGTTGTCCGGTCGAAAGACCACGGCCAACACCATGATGAGGGGAAGCCCCGGAATCGTCATCGCGATGTCGGAAAACGACGTCAGCACGGCGTCGACGGTTCCGCCGCTGTACCCGGCGACGGTCCCGATGACCAGCGCGATGGCGGTCGCGAAGATGCCGCCGGTTGCGATCATGATGAGCATCGATGGCGTCGCGTGAATCGCCATCGCCAGCACGTCCACGCCGGACTGGGTGGACCCCAGCGGCGCGCTCCAGTCCTGAAACGGCGCGAGATTCCGCGGCACTTGGTTCGAAATCGGCTCGGGGTAGAACCACGCGCCGACGGTTCCGATGAGGATGTAGACGGTGAGGATGATACCGCCGATGCGGGTTCGGCGGTCGTCCCACGCGACGAGGCCCGGCTTGTAGACGAACTCCGTGTAGAAGTCCCCGAGTCGTTCCTTCCACGTGACCTCGACGTCCGAGGTGGTCGTCTCGAAGCTGAACTCCTCGACCCTCGACCCGCCGTCGGCGACGGCGTTCGAGTCGTCAGTACGCTTCACTGGAATCACCCGATTGAACCCGCGGGTCGATCCTTCCGTAACTCAGGTCGGCGATGTACACCGAGAGCACGAGCGCCGTCGTGATGACGAGGAAGATACCCATCATCAGCGGATAGTCGCGGTTCTGTAACCCCTGAAACAGGTAGTAGCCGACGCCCGGATAGGTGAATATCTGTTCGAGGATGACGGACCCGCCGAGGTTGAACCCGATGAGGGTCAGAAAGCCCGTGTACATCGGGAGGACGGCGTTCCGTCCCACGTACCACACCGAGATGCGGCGGTCCGAGAGGCCGCGAAGTCGTGCGACCCGAACGTAGTCCTCGCCGAGCACCTGAATGCTGTTCCCCCGCATCGCGAGCGCCTGCAATCCGGCTCCGGAAATGACGAGGGAGACGATGGGCAGGAACGCGTGATAGAGTGCGTCGGTGACGAACTGGAGCGTGAATCCGGGTTCGACGCCGGGGCTGAGCCGATACCGAACCGGCAGCACCTGAAACTTGTATCCGAGCAGGACTACCAGCCCGATGGCGAGGACGTAGAACGGTATCGAGGAGAGCAGAATCGACAGGCTGCTCGATACCATGTCGAATCTGGTTCCTTCCTTGTACGCCATCAATGCGCCCCAGACGATGGCGATGGCGAAGATGATTATCGTCGCCGTCACCATGACGAATATCGTCCACGGTAGCGCTTCGCCGATGATGCTCGCGACCGTTCGCGGGTACGTGAACGACTTCCCCATGTCGCCGTGGAGCAGCGCCGTGATGTAATCGAAGTACTGGGCGTAGAGCGGCGCGTCCGGTTGGAGGTTCTGGTACGTCTCGATGATGGAGTTGATCTGCTGTGGCGGGTATCCCTGTCGGATCAACTTTCCTCGGAGCTGGGTCAACGGCCCTCCCGGCAACAGCCGAATCATGCCGAACGTGAGCGTGACGACGAGCCAGAGGGTCAGAAGCGCCCGTGCCGTTCGTTTAACGTAGTAGTTGGCCATGGTTTCGATATATCCTTCGCAGTGGTATATGGTGTGGATGCGTTATTTCGTTATCCGTAGTTCAGTTACTCGCGTAGTTCATCTTTCCGAGACGCGGCAGCCACGTTTCCGGCCATCGGACCTTGGACACCTCGGCTCCCTTCTCCGGGATGTCCCACACGTCGCCCGTCAGGAACGATTGCGTCTGCTTCTCGGCCACGGGGAGCATCGGGAGGTCCTGATTCGTGACCCACGCCTGTTCGACGGCGATCTCCGTGACTTTCGCCTCGTCCGTCGCGTGCGACATGGCTTTCAACCGCTCCGACGGATTGACCGTCATCTCGCCCGACCCGCCGCGTTTCGGGACCGTCACCGTGCCGTGGTTCCCGCCGCGATTTTCGTTCGCCGCCGGATAGTTGTACGTGAATCCGCGATAGTTCTCCAACATCATCTGGCGCAGCGAGAAGTACGGGAACGTCGCCTGTCCGCCACCCGGAAGCCAACTCCCCGAGGCGAGGACGAAGTTGCCGTTCGGCCACACCTGTCCCTGCAGGTTGCCGAAGGTACGGCCGTCCACGCTCGATTTGAACCCGAAGCTGTTGAGCTGATCCACGACGGTCTGTGTCGCGGTCACCCAGTCCGACCACCCGGACGGAACCTGCACGGGGAGCTTCACGACGTCGCCGTCGCTGTCGTGCCACGTTCCGCCCTGCTTTTTGTATCCAGCGTCTTTGAGAACCGCCTCGGCCTTTGCGGTCTTCGATTCGGATTTACCGTAGTCCGTGAAGTCGTTCCGGGAATCTCCCAGCCACTTATCGACCGCACTTGAGGCGATTCCGACGGAGAGTTCGGCGGGCTTCTTCGAGGCGGGTCCGGCGTTCTTGACGATGGCCTTCCGGTCGAGGACGTAGGCGATGGCCTGTCGAACCGCGCGGTCGCCCGCGTGCTTGTGGTCGAACTGCGGTACCAAGCCGTAGCCGACGCCCGACGGGAACTTGATCTCCTGCCAACTCTTCGGCAACTGGTCGAGGATGTGGGGTGGCGTGAACGCGGTGGCGACCGAATCGATTTGGTTGGAGGTCATCGCGTTGTACACCGACTGGTTCCCCTCCATGTACAGGTAGGAGTACGTCTCGAAGTTGATCTTGTCCGAGTCGGGGTGGTCGTCGCGGCGCTTGGTGACCACCTGTTGTTGACTGGTGCTCTCGAACGCGAACGGGCCGCTCGCTATCGGTTCCTTCCACGCGAAGTTCTGTAGCTCGTGGAGGCCGGACTTCTCGTCTTTCTCTATCTTGTTCAGGTACTTTCCGAAGACGCTCTTTTTCTGCTGAACGTGGTTGTTGACGAGCACTTGGAACTTGACGATGGTCTTGTTGACCGGTTGGGAAAAGTGCATGACGACGGTCGAATCGTCCTTCGCCTCGATGGATTTCGTGTAGTCGGCGTACCCCGTGCCCGTGTGCATGCCGAGTTTCAACTGGGTAACGATGTCGTCCGCGGTAACCGCGTCCCCGTTCGCCCACGTCAGGCCGTCTCGCAGTTTCATGGTGAACGATTTGTCACCGAACGACCAGTCCGTTACCGCGTACGGGACGAACTCGTTTTTCGCGAGATTGTACTGGGCGAAGCGGTCGAACAACAGGTTCTGTGACGCCTGTGCGTAACTCGACGGGTTCGAAGGGTTCCACTGAATGTTCGTCGGAACCTGATTCACACGGCTTATGTGTTTCTTGTCGTATATCTGCGACCCGTCGCCGGTTCCGTCTCCGCCGTTGTCGTCGTCACCCCCGCCGCTACACCCGGCCAGCGCGGCGGCGCCAGCGGTCCCGGCCATCGCGAGGAGATGCCGACGGCTATATACGTCACTACGACTCGTGGAATCGTCTCTCATGGTCCAATAGAACCAGAACATTAGTCATAGATAAATGTTTGCACACCATCAACCATTACGCTCCGTTCGGGACGAAAAGCGACGTACGGGATAGGACGACGGTACTCGTCCCGAACGAACCGGTTTGCGAACTTTCTTGACGGAATCGGACGATACGCCGGTATGAACGAATACGACCGGTTCTGGGAGCTCGTCTACGGCGCTCGACGGTACCTCCAGTTGCTGTTGTTCTTCCTCCTGTTCCTCCTCGTACTTTCGGGGGCCGCACTCGTCTTCGGACAGTCGAACCCCGCGTCGGCCGCGATGCTCCTGGTCGATTTCGCACTCATCGTCGGCCTCGGGGCGGTCGTCGCCGGTGTGTATTGGTACAGCGTCCGTCGATACGCGAGACGGTAATCCGCCCGAACCGACCGTCCGCCGTCACGCGGTTCGAGAATCGTCGGCCGTCCCGTCCGCTGTCGTCCGCGCCAACGACCGAATCTCGTCGTCGAGCGGTGCGTCCCCGTCGGCGAACTCGCGGAGCGGTTCGACAGCGGTCGGGTCGCCGACGTTACCTAACGCACTGACGGCGTGAACCTGTACGGCCCTGTCCGGGACCGAGAGGCGGTCACACAGCGGTTCGACCGCATTCTCCACGGCCTCCGGATTCGCCTCGGAAATCATGTTCACCGCGCAAACGCTCGCCGACAGCACCGCACCGGACCCGTCCTCGATGAGGGCGACGAACCGCGATGCGTGCGGGCGAACCGACTCGGGGTCGATGGTTGCGACCTCGTAGACGACGTTCGCGACGACGGTTCGAGCGGTGATTTGCCGTCGCAGTTCCTCCCGATAAACGTCGGTCACGTGTGCCCGCGGTTCCGCATCGTTCGAAAACGCGTCCGCTCCGCCAGCGGTCGGGTCCGTGGGTTCGGTTTCCATGGCCGTGACGAGTTCGCCGACGTGCGGGACGAACCACTCGGCGCGTTCGACCGCCAGCACCCGAACGACTTCGGAGGCGAGGGCCGGAATCAGCGGCGTCTCGTGTTCGAGCAGGGAACAGAGGGACGGAATCGCTTCACGAACGGCTTCCGGCGAGTCCTCCGCGATGGCGGCGAGGACGACCAGCGACTCCCGGAGGACGACGATTCGGTCGTCGTCGAGCGCCCCGACGAGCGTGGGAACGAGCGGTTCGACGCTATCGAGATCCCGTTCGGCTACCGCCGAGACGAGTCGCGCCGCGTGGGTTCGGACGAGGTTGTCCTCGCGTTCGAGCGCCGCGCGGAGGCCTTCGGTGTCCACGTCGCCCGGTGAAACTGTTTCCGGGTCGAGTGCCGTGATTTCGTCGTTGTCACCCGTCATTCGACCGAAGACGGCGACGCCCGATAGAAATACGTGACGGTCGGCGGAGTCGTCCCGCGACGCCCGTTGGCGATCCGGAGGCCATCCATTCAATCGAGCAGTTCGGCGAGTCGTCCGGCCACGGTGCGTCCGATGGCCTCCATTCCGGCGTCCCCCGGATGCAACACGTCCACGGTCAGTCCGGTCGCATCCATCGCCTCGTCGCCGTCGATGACGTGAAGGTTGTCGTGTGGCGACTCGGCGACGACATCCCGTAACGCCGCCCGAAAGTCCGCGGCGCGCCGGGCGTCGTCGTCCCGAACCACGTCGGCGTGATACGGAAACAGCGTCACGCATGCGACCGGGCGGGTCGGATGCGCACCGGCGACCGCGTTCGCCAGCGCATCCGCGCGGTCGCGGAACTGCGCGAGCGTGAATCCTCGGTTCGCCATGTTCACCGAGAGCGAGAGGGTTGCGACGTCCCAATCGTCACGACCAGCGAGGTAATCGGCCATG